>QMLW01000216.1 GCA_003646935.1 Deltaproteobacteria bacterium | reverse complement strand
CATGATAGGGGGTTGAATAATGGGCACGAGAGACATGTAGGAGTAAGCCGCCACCGCCGTTGCCCCCAAAAGATGTGGTGCGAGGTGCACGGTGGTGTAGATGGTGGTCGGCCCATCTGCGCCCCCAATGATCCCGATAGAACACGCCTCGGGTACCTCAAAGCCGAGCAAAAGGGCGCCGAAGAATGCCACGTACACCCCGAACTGGGCTCCGGCCCCGAGGATGAGTGTCTTGGGATTGGCAATCATTGGTCCAAAATCCGTGAGCGCACCGAGCCCGAGAAAGATAAGGGGCGGAATAACCTCCCACTCAAGCCCGTAGTGGTAGAACCTCCATAAGAGCCCTTCTCCCTCCTTCATGAGATAGGTGAGCGGCAGGTTTACCACCAGGATGCCGAACCCAATAGGAACCAGGAGCAACGGCTCGTAGTTCTTGGCGATCGCCAGGTAGATAAACAAAAAGGCGATGAGCCACATCATCAGATTACCAACAGTCAGATGCACAGCGCCGGTTGTTAACACGAGCTCCAGCATAGCCTATCCTTTCTCCTTGTCCTTCCCTTCCATATTCCGTAGGATCCGCCCGAATGCATAGATTGCCGCGATCAAGATCGCGAGCGAGCCGAAAACCGCGCTCAGACCAAAGGCGAATATCTTTACCGCGAGACTCCAATCAACCATATGGATCTTCTCCCTTTACCGTGAAACCAATTTCAATCTCGCCTTACCCGTTATGGTACCTCACCATGCATGGCATCTTGTACGAGCACGAAACGGTGCTCAAAAAAAGCCCTGCCGGTGACCGGACAGGGCACTTGATTTGCACTGCGTAGAAATCAGGTCTCTATTCGATCACCATTAAGACATCGTCGGCCCCGACCGAGTCCCCCTTCTTGCAGTTTATCTCCTTAACCGTTCCTGATGCTGGAGCTACTATGGGCATCTCCATCTTCATCGCCTCAAGGATAACAAGCTCGTCATTCTCATTCACGGTAGCACCAACCTCAACCTTTACCTCGATTATCTTTCCCGCCATGGGAGCTGTTACATCACTCACTACTCATACCTCCTTGTCTGTTAGATAGCCACTCATCAAAGCTAAACACCCTCGATCAAAATAACTGGTTTCCACCTGATTCTATGTTTTAGTGTTGATACTTTGAGCTCATTCTATTGTCAAGAAAAATCAGTATCCATAGCCCTACGCATATTCCCGCCATAGCACCCACTCAGCATAGGATGGGGCATCGAAAACCCAGGGCGGCCATGGGCGTAGGTAATCTTCCGAGAGACTGTCTATGGTTTTATGAGGGTGAGGCCTAACTCAGCGAGCTGATCAATGCCAACCTTTGAGGGCGCGTCGGTGACGGCACAGGTTGCCCGTTGCGTCTTAGGAAAGGCAATAACATCCCGTATGGACTCAGTGCCCACCATAATGGCCACTAATCTATCAAAGCCAAGGGCAATTCCCGCGTGTGGCGGAGTTCCGTAGCTCAAAGCCTCGAGGAAGAAGCCGAACTTCTCCTGTACCTCTTGCTCATCCAAACCCAAGGCACGGAAGATCCGGTTCTGGAGCTCCAGGGTATGAATCCGTACACTCCCTCCCCCTATCTCGGCCCCGTTGAGCACCAGATCATAGGACCTCGCCCTCACCGCCTCCGGCCGTTCCTCGAGAAGGGCTACGTCCTCTTCCAAGGGGGCCGTGAATGGATGGTGTACCGCCATAAACCTGCCTTCCTCGTGGCTGTACTCGAGCAATGGAAACCTCACGACCCAGACAAATGAATAGGTGCTGTTATCTAGCAATCCCAGTCGTTTTCCCATCTCGATGCGTAGGCTCCCCAGGGCCTCATGGGCTTGTTGGGCCTTGTCAGCCACAAAGATAACGAGGTCTCCTTCTCCTGCTCCCAGCCTCTTCTCCAGGCCAGCCCTGGTATCCGGGCTCAGATGCTTGGCCAACGTGGACTGCCAGCCGTCCGATCTGACCTTGGCCCATACCAGCCCCTGAGCCCCGAAATCGGCCACGATGGAATCCAGCGAATCAAGCTCCTTCCGAGAGAAAGTTGCCCCTCCTTCTACCCTTATCGCCTTGACCAGCCCTCCCTGCTCAATGGCGCTGCTAAAGGCCTTGTAGGCCGATGAGGCGAAAAGATCACTGCAATCCACCAGCTCCATAGCGAACCTGATATCGGGCTTGTCGCTGCCATAGGATCCCATGGCCTCGGTGTACTCGAGTACCGGAAAGGGCCTGGGAATCTCAATGCCAAGCACGGTTTTGAAGAGATCGACCATCATTGCCTCAACTATATCCATAACTTTCTGCTCATCGGCAAAGGACATCTCGACGTCCACCTGCGTGAACTCGGGCTGTCTGTCGGCCCGCAGATCCTCATCGCGGAAACACTTCACGATCTGGAAATAGCGGTTGAAGCCGGCCATCATTAACAGCTGCTTGAAAAGCTGTGGGGATTGAGGCAGGGCGTAAAATGAGCCCTTGCTCACCCGGCTCGGCACCAGGTAATCGCGTGCTCCCTCAGGGGTGCTCTTGGTGAGCACCGGGGTCTCCACCTCCAGAAATCCCTGACCGTTGAAGAAATTTCGTATCGTTAAGGCGATCCTATGCCTCATCACGAGGTTATTGAGCAGCGCAGGCCTCCTGAGCTCTAAATACCGATATCTCAGGCGCAGATTCTCCGATGCGTCGATCTTTCCATCTACCTGGAAGGGGGGTATCTCGGCCTCATTCAATATCTTCAGCTCCTTTACCTTCACCTCGATATCCCCAGTGGGAAGCTCCGGGTTCTCTTGGCCGGCCAGCCGCGGCGCGACCTCCCCCTTGACGGCGATCACCCACTCGCTTCTCAGCACGGCAGCCTTCACCTTGCTCGCCGCATCGTAGTCCTCATCGAAGACGATCTGGGTCAGGCCATACCGGTCTCTCAAATCGATAAAGATGAGTCTTCCCAGGTCGCGGCGTCGGTGTACCCATCCCATGAGCACGACCAACCGGCCGATGTCATCCTTTCTCAAGCTACCACAGTCGTTTGTCCTCAGCCAATCTCCGATGGTATCTATGTCCAACTCCTCTCCCCTATCTCTATGGAGTAATTAGTGACTGAACGAAAGGTCATATTCATGCAAAATCCGAATATCGAAATTTGAAATTTGAAACAAATTCGAATATCAAATGACAAAATGACCTAGACTGACACTTCGGATATTTGATGTTTTTGTCATTGGACATTTCTATTTTTATCATTGTTTCGTGCTTCGTACTTCGGATTTCGAATTTTTGACCGAAAAACCGGGGTCTTCGCTTAAGCACTAGATAAATAGCGTAAAAGTCAATGATTTAACGATGTGATAATCGTGCTATTTCATCAACCACCGTATCCAGGGGAACCTCCCTCTGTTCCTTTGTGGACATATCCCTCAGGATACCGCTGCCCTTGGCCAGCTCGTCATCCCCCACGATCAATACCCGTTTGGCATGCAGCCGGTCTGCATGCCTCATCTGGGCCTTGAGTCCCGAGGAACGGTAGTCCATCTCACACCAGATCCCCTTCTTTCTCATCTCCTGGAGCCAGACAAATGCCCTATCCTCGGCATCCGTGCCCAGGGCTGCCACAAAAAGGTCCGGCCCCTGCTCGCCTGCCTCTTCACGCCCCTCCAGAAGCTCAATGACCCTCTCTTGGCCGATGGCAAATCCGATTGCGGGCGTGGCCGGTCCGTCGAAATCCGCCATCAGGTTGTCATACCTGCCCCCGCCCGCGATCGCATTCTGGGCGCCCAACTCCGGAGTTTGCACCTCAAAGGTGGTCCTCGTGTAGTAGTCAAGCCCCCGCATGAGATGGGAGTTCACCACGTAGTCCATGCCTAACTGGGTGAGGTAGTCCTCGAGCTGCTTGAAGTGCTGAGCGCAGTCCTCACACAGAAAATCGAGCATAGTGGGGGCATCCTTCATGATCTCGATGCACCGATCCACCTTGCAATCGAAGACCCTCAGGGGGTTGGTCTCCATCCTCTCCTGGCAGTCCGGACAGAGCTGTGAGGTATAGTCTTTGAGGTAGTCCTTGAGCTTCGAGCGAAAAGGTCCCCTGTCCGTCGGGCATCCCAGGGAGTTGATGTGGAGCTCGAGATCATCGAGCCCAAGCGATGAGAAAAGCTGCATGATCATATAGATGAGCTCGCTGTCGGATCTGGGACCGGGGTCCCCGATGATCTCCACATCTATCTGATGGAACTGCCTCCTCCTGCCCTTCTGCGGTCTCTCATACCGGAACATAGGCCCCATGGTATATAACTTGTGCACGGGGGATCCCTTATACAGCTTGTGCTCGATAAAGGCCCTCAGGATGGAGGCCGTTGCCTCCGGCCTCATGGCCAGGTGGTTGCCCCTCCTGTCTCGAAAGGTATACATCTCTTTGGAAACGATGTCCGTGTCCTCCCCAATCCCTCTGGCGAAGAGCTCCATGCTCTCCAGTATGGGGATCCTGATCTCTCGGTACCCGAAGAGCCCAAAGATCCGTTTTGCCTCCTGCTCAAACCTGGTCCATGTGCCCACCTGATCGGGAAGGATATCCTTAAAGCCTCGTACCGCCTTGTACTGCAAAGACCTTTCCTTTCTATTTGTTCATGGTGTTAGCTATATCGTTTTCGGTGGCCGTTTAACGTCTCGGAAATTCTACAACTTATTGAAATTAAAAAGGTTTTTTTGAGACTGTTCCATATTGTCTAACACATGGAATAATGGAATGGTGGAATATTGGAGTGTTGATTTTAAAAGCAATGATCCATTTATTAACTTCCCTGT
>QMLW01000215.1 GCA_003646935.1 Deltaproteobacteria bacterium | reverse complement strand
GAAAATGGGGCAGTGGTTTATTGGTAAGATTTCTCTTGACAGGGAAGTTAATAAATGGATCATTGCTTTTAAAACCAACACTCCAATATTCCACCATTCCATTATTCCATATGTGAGACAATATGGAACAGTCTCAAAATAACCTTTTTAATTTCAATAAGTTGTAGAATTTCCGAGACGTTAAGTTGTGTTTCCTTGAGTCATCGGTTACCTCGAAAAGCGGCAATTTGGGGCTTAGGACAGGCACGTGGCGGCAACTTCCGCGTGATCTAGGCTGAAAAACGGAGAGATGATATCTTCTCTTGGCTTGCATGGCGCTGGTTTTTTGAGTACAGTATCAGAGGATCTTGATCACGAGGATACACATGAACAAAGTCTTGGCTATGGTACTCGCCGGTGGAAAGGGGGAACGCCTTTACCCCTTGACCGAACACCGCGCCAAACCCGCCGTCCCCTTCGGCGGGATTTACCGCCTGATCGACTTCGTCCTTAGTAACCTGGTCAATTCCGGTATATTTCAGATCTATGTCATGACTCAGTACAAGGCCCAATCCTTGTTGGCACATTTGCAACAGGGCTGGGCGGAGACAAATCCGATGAGCGGCTCTTTTGTCCTGCCCGTCCCCGCTCAGATGCGCATAGGTGAGGGCTGGTATCTGGGGACGGCTGATGCGATCTATCAGAATATCTATCTCATCAAACAAATAGAGCCGGATTTGATCCTGATATTTGGGGCAGATCACGTATACCTTATGGATGTGAGCCAGATGATCAGGTACCATCTGGAAAAGGGTGCGGAGGTCACCGTCTGTACTATGCCGTACCCTATCACCGAGTGTCTTCAATTTGGGGTGGCAGTGGTAGATGCCAGCGGTAAGGTGGGGGTTGTTGAGAATTCGATCATGGGGGGAGGTTCCATCGTCTCCGGCGGCTATGTCCGGGATTCCATCATCGGAAGAAACGTCTATATCGACAGCGGGGCCAGGGTAGAGGAGACGATAATACTGGGACCTACTCTGGTTGAACTAGGGGCAAAGGTCCTCCGGGCCATCATCGATCATGAGAACGTCATCACCAGTGGGGAAGAAATCGGCTATGACCAGGAGCGGGATATGAGCCGCTATCATGTTGATGAATCGGGAATTGTGGTGATCCGTCGAGGCTATTATGAGCAGCGAACATGAGTCCGAAAACAATGGAGCTGAGCTATCTAAATTCTCCAAATCTCCTATATCTACTATTTAACATTTTAAGATTTCACTATATGGCAAGCTAGACCTGAAGCAGCATACTATGATCCAAATCCTCAACATTTTCCGGCGCAAGTATGTGCCAACAATGTGACAAATTAATGTCGTTCTTACGCTACCTAATAAAAAGTTAGCGCCAAGGAATAATCATGGATTCACCGTTAGGGAAATTCATCGAATGGTATATTGCTCTGCCGGTTCCGCACCGCCAATCCATAGCGGAGTTTGTGATATTCTTTAACATTGGCTTTGATGACATTGACACGACAAATATGGAAGAACTTCACAATGCGTTTGTCAAAAAGCTATCGAAGTATTCGCATGATAAATTGAAAGGAGCCGGGCTTGCTTTGATGCTCAGAGGCAATGTTGACTTTCTTATCAGGAAGTGGGGAACGAGAGAAGGGTGGAAGGAAAGCGAGGAATTCTTAATTGGAGTGAAAAAGCATTTCTCAGCCACCGGTGAAGAATTCATGGTGGATAGGGCGAAAAAATTCCTTAGGGAGCTGCCTTTCAAGCATGAGCAATGGCTATCGACGAATGAAAAATGGCGAGAATTAGTTGAGAGCTACTTGTCTGATAGCTACATCGATCATTGGTGGAAAGATCTGAGCTGACTACTCGATACAAGAGCTTCTCTATCCCTTGCCGCTGATCTCGGCCTACGAATAGTAATTGCGACATTCCACCCATTACGCCAGCATTGAGACATTTTAAATAACATTAATAAGCAGGAGTGGCTTGCCTGATTTGGCTGTCTGCTCCAGGATAGGAACAAGATCCTTCATGACACTAATCTTTTTCTCGTGTAAAAGAATGTAAGGCTCCTCCAGGTGAACCTCCATCTTCTCGGGCGAAGTGACAAACTATGGGCTCAGGTATCCCCGGTCGAACTGCATGCCCTCCACGATTTCCAGGCTCGTTTCCATGCTCTTGGCCTCCTCTACGGTAATCACACCCTCCTTGCCCACCTTTTCCATGGCCTCTGCGATAATGTCCCCGATAGTGCGGTCGTTGTTTGCCGATATAGTACCGACCTGAGAGATTTCTTTTCTATCTTTTGTGGGTTTAGACATCTTTCTCAGTTCTTCAACCACCAGATCAACGGCCTTTTCGATCCCTCGTTTAATCGCCATGGGATTGGAGCGGCAGCCACCATTTTGGATCCCTCGCGATAAATGGCCTGAGCCAGGATTGTAGCCGTGGTGGTACCGTCCCCGGCGACGTCGGATGTCCTGGAAGCCACCTCCTTGACCATCTGAGCGCCCATGTTCTCGAACTTATCTTCAAGCTCGATCTCCTTGGCCACGGTGACACCTTCTTTCGTGGTCGTAGGTGAACCCCATGACTTTTCAAGGAGCACGCGGTCGTCCTTTTTGACCCCCAGGGGTATCCTCTTTCCACCATCGTCCATATTTCCAGACCCCACAGCTACCACTCTTCCCTACTGAGGCTTCTCATTAGCTGTATCCGGGATGATAATTCCACCCGAGGTCTTCTCTTCCTCCTCGATCCTCAGAACCAGAACCCTGTCATGTAAAGGCCTAATCTCCATCTCTCAAACCTCCTTTTAAAAAATTTTTGATGAAGAAACATTCCAATTTTAATTCATTGGTGATCTAGTGCGAAAAAAGGGCATACAAACAATTAAATCGTAACTTCTCAAAAAATTCAGCAAAAAGTTGCCGAATAGACATACTAATACTCCAAGGCTCGATACAGTGCCGGAGGACCGGTGTCGGTGAGCGCTGCCCTTCGTTCGTTTATGAGGATCTCCAGGTGAACGAAGATCTCCGACACCGCCAAGAACACATCGTTCTCAGGCACAAAGGGAAATATATCGTCGATGAGATCGTAGATGGGGCGAGATTGCACCTTGAGCGCCTTCCATACCAGGTCCATGCGCTCCCGATGATGAGCTTTATAAGAGGAGATAATTCCTGGCAAATCATCTATATATTCACCATGTCCGGGAAAGACAAAGCGCACATCAAGGCCGGCAAGCTTATCAAGCGATTCTAGATACGCCCTCAAACTCTGGTATTGGGTATCGGGTAGATGGTTTCGATTTATCTCCACAAAGGGATTGGGGGTGATATGCTTGATGATATGATCCCCGCTGAACAAGATCTTCTGCTGTGATTCATGCAGGCAACAGGTTCCAAGCGAGTGCCCCGGGGTGTGGATTACCCTGAGGTGGTAGCCATCCCCTTCGAACTCGTCGCCGTCCTCCATGACTGACACCTCATCCAATGGATCGGCCAAGGCCCTGAAAGATGAGAAGCGGTTTCTCATCTTTTGGATCTCGCTCTTGGGCATCCCCATCATAGCCATAAAGCGCTCCATCCCATCGGTCCACAGCTCCTCGCGAAAATTCTCCCTTGATACACGCCATCTGTCTTGTGCGTGGATGAAACACGCTATCGCTTGTCCAGCGGATTCTTGGATACTGACGGCCAGGCCGAAATGATCCACGTGGCCGTGGGTGACGATGATCCGCTCGATATCGCTGAAATCAAAACCCGCGATGTTAAGCTTCTCTTTCACAAACTTCAAGGAGCCAGGAATTTTGGGGCCTGTATCGATCAAGGTGAGGGGGCCTTTACCCACCGCATACACATTGGCGGTCAGCAAATCAGGGGGTTCTGGCAGGGGAATGGCTATCGCATGGATGTTCTCAAGTTTTGGAAACGATTTTATCTGCATTATCTTTTCTCACGCATGTTGAACATCACTTTCTCCAAGGGCATTAATTCAATGGGTTACCTCTTTTTTTTCCGATGGGCGGAGAATAGGAAAAAGGCTTATGTATGTCAAGATGCGTACATCTTGCTAAGGGATATCGCTAGAAAAGGTCGCTTAATCTTCCTATGATCGGCATTTTATTAAAGAGTGAGTACGGATTATTGGAGCGGGTTGATTATCCTGAGAAAGGAAAATTTCCTGAAATCCATATCACAAGTGGCAATCTCATCCACACCATTTTCCTTCATGGTGGCAGCAATGTGACAATCGTGCCAAAAATTCCCCACGGGGCTCAATTCCGCAACTATTTCCTTCACGATAGTACCGTGCTGGGGTGTCTCCTGCAAAATTACACAATTAGGGTGATCGACCAGGTTTGCAATATTGCCCCATGCCTCTACTGGCCTAAGAGGTCGGTCAAAAATCTTGGGATGGGTAGCAACCCTTAAGAATTCATAGATATTGATCCATGTAATGTAAAGAGGATCGCTGCCCTGCATTCGACTCACTAAAAATTTACGTGCTTGAGAGAACTCCTCTGAAGATTCGTTCACCGCAAAGAGAAGGACATTTGTATCAATGAGCACCTATTCCTCCATTTTTGAGAAAAGGGCTTCCCGATTATGTAAAATTACCTTTGGCCTACCACACTTATAGGTCTTCCAGTTGAACCTTTTATTTCCCCTCTGTCCTGAATGACTGAGAGAGCTTCTTAATAAGGTATTTATCGTCTCCTTTAGTGTTTTGCCCTCCACCAAAGAGCGCTTCTTCAGCGTCATGAAAAGATCATCATCCAGGATAACAGTGGTACGTTTCAAGGAATCCTCCATATTTTATGTTAATATG
>QMLW01000214.1 GCA_003646935.1 Deltaproteobacteria bacterium | reverse complement strand
CCAAAGGATGTCTCCATCTGGGTGAACTTATAGAGGCGGTTGAGCAGCACCGAGGCATTGGACCCCCGTTTTATATCGATGGCCACCCGCATCCCATCGCGGTCCGACTCATCTCGTATGTCGGAAACGCCCTCTACCTTCTTGTTCTTTACAAGCTCTCCAATGCTCTTCAACAGGTTCGCCTTATTGACCTGATAGGGGATCTCGGTGATGATTATCCGCTCCTTGTTCTCCCCGATCTTCTCCACAAAGGCCCGGGCACGAACCTTGATAATCCCCCTGCCCGTGGAGTATGCCTCGGTAATCCCCTCATCTCCGTAAATAAAGCCCGCTGTGGGAAAATCCGGGCCTGGCAGGTCATGCATGATTTCGGCCAGGGTGATGTCCGGATTATCGATGGTATGGATGATCGCCGCGGCCACTTCGCGAAGGTTATGTGGTGGTATGTTCGTGGTCATACCCACCGCGATCCCTGATGAGCCGCTGACCAGCAGATTCGGGATATTCGTGGGCAGGATAACCGGCTCCATAAGGGAGCCATCATAATTGGGCACGAAGTCAACCGTCTCCCTCTCCACATCGGCCAAGAACTCCTCGGCCACTTCGTGCATCCGTATCTCCGTATACCTCATGGCCGCGGGCGGATCGCCATCCACCGATCCGAAGTTGCCCTGTCCATCAATCAACGGGTACCTCATGGAAAAGGGTTGGGCCATCCTAACAACCGTATCGTATACGGCAGCGTCGCCGTGGGGATGATACTTACCGATAACATCTCCTACAACCCTGGCGGACTTCTTGTGTGGCCGGTCGTGATAGTTTTTCAGCTGTTCCATAGCATAGAGAACTCTCCTGTGAACGGGCTTAAGGCCATCGCGAATATCGGGTATAGCCCTACCGATGATGACGCTCATGGCATATTCCAGATAGGATCTCTTCATCTCCTCTTCTATGGTCACCGTGCTGGCGTCCTGTGCCTTCATTGATCTCCTCTCTTATCCCTAGTGTGTTCAACCACGATAAACCGTATGCCTCTTATCCGAAGAATTTCGCTTTGAGGGCTTGCGGGGGGCTCGATGTATGGAAATGGCTCCATACACGTGAAAGGTTGATAAACGGAACCTCGACGGGCAGGTGTTGGAGAAAGCCGAGATTGTCTATATATCTAATTCCTGCACCTCCAAGGCGTTGCTCTGTATAAACTCCCTTCGGGGCTCAACCTTGTCGCCCATAAGGAGGGTAAAGATCTCATCCGCGGCAATAGCATCTTCGATCGTAATTTTTATCAGGCTTCTGCGTTCCGGGTCCATGGTCGTCTGCCACAGCTGTGCGGGATTCATCTCTCCTAAGCCCTTATATCTCTGTATGGTGATCCCCTTCTTTGCCTTATCCACGAGATGATGAACGAGCTCTTCCTTGGTCTCTATCCTTGTCCGGCTTTTTCCGTCGCCACCGAGAAAGAAGGGGCCATCAAGCCCTCTTAGGGTCTGGCTGAGGGCTACCAGTTTCTTAAACTCTGGAGACCTAATAAGCTCCCAACTTAAGTGAAAAACGATTCCGTTTTCCTGTTGATCGCGTAACAGCAGCTCGTAGCGGTTGTGCTCTTCATCGAAGAGTACATCCTCGGTGCTGAAGCCCTCCTTCTCAAGTTCCCGTGACAGCCAGAGGATCTCCTCCCTGTTCTTCATGTGCTCTTTGGTGATATCCTTTTGGGCCAAGAGGCTGAGAAACCTGCTGTTATACCCTTTTCTCGCCAGGATGCTCGTATTATCGATGTAGTCGATCATCGCATACAATAAAGACCGCAGGTTTTTCCCTGAAACCCTCTTTCGTCCATCGACCCGCACCGTTTCCCGTTCTGAGATCCTATCGATCAGGTAGGAGCTGTAGGTATCTTCGTTGTGGAAGAAGATCTCCTTTTTTCCATCCTTTAGACGATAGAGGGGAGGGTTTGCTACATAGAGATGTCCTTCCTCCACCAGATCGGGCATCTGTCTATAGAAGAATGTGAGCAGCAGCGTCCTTATATGCGAGCCATCGACGTCGGCATCCGTCATGATAATGATCTTATCGTAACGGAGCTTCGAGAGATCATACTCCTCTTGGCCTATACCGGCTCCAAGCGCTGAAATAATGGTCCTGATCTCGGTGCTGGAGAGCATTTTATCGAACCGTGCCTTCTCTATGTTCAGAATCTTTCCCTTTAAGGGCAAGATTGCCTGAAACCTCCTGTCCCTTCCCTGTTTTGCTGAACCACCCGCTGAATCGCCCTCGACTAAAAATACCTCCGCCTTACTGGGGTCCTTTTCCTGGCAGTCTGCGAGTTTTCCCGGCAGGAAGGTATCGGAGAGAACGCCCTTTCTTCTCGTTAACTCCCGTGCCTTCTGTGCCGCCTCCCGCACGGTGGCTGCCTCGATCACCTTGTTAAGGATGTTCTTGATAATGGATGGATGTTCCTCGAATGTTATGGTGAGCTTCTCGTTCACCAGGTTCTCAACCAATCCCTTTACTTCGCTATTGCCGAGTCTGCCCTTTGTCTGCCCCTCGAACTGAGCATCTCTCAGCTTCACGCTGATAACGGCTGTTAGACCCTCCCGTACATCATCACCGGTAAGCCGTATATTTCTGTTCTGTTGGGTTGCCTGAAGGTAGGCGTTTATGCTCCTGGTTAAGGCTGCCTTAAAACCGCTTAAATGGCTGCCCCCCTCCTTTGTGTTAATGTTGTTGGCGAACGAGAATATCTTCTGAATGTAAGACTGGCTATACTGAAAGGCAATATCAATGCTCACGCCATTCCTCTCCCCTTGAATAAAGATGGGTTTGGCATGAACGAGGTCTTGGTTTTGATTTAGGTACTCGACAAAGGACACGATGCCGCCCTTATAATAGAACTCCTTCTGCCTCTGCGTCCTGTCATCGGACACCGTTATCTTTAGGCCGGTATTAAGGAACGCGAGCTCCCTCATTCGCTGGCAGATGATATCAAAGCTAAACTCAATACTCTCGAATATCGACTCATCCGGTCGGAAATGGATGCTTGTTCCCCTTCTCTTGGTCTTCCCAACTGTCTCAAGTGGGCTTACGGTAACACCCCGCTCATATCTCTGGTGATACACGGAATTCTTGAGATATACCTCCACATCAAGATACTCTGAGAGCGCGTTTACCACCGATACCCCAACACCATGCAATCCCCCGGAGACCTTGTAGCTCTTATTATCGAACTTACCGCCGGCATGGAGTTTAGTCATCACCACCTCGAGGGCGGGTAATTTCTCGTGTTTATGGATATCTATAGGTATCCCCCGCCCGTTATCCGAGACGATAACGCTGTTATCACTCAATACCTTGATGTCTATCTTACTGCAGTATCCAGCGAGTGCCTCATCCACGCTGTTGTCCACAACCTCATACAAGAGATGGTGAAGCCCCTCTGTCGAGGTATTCCCGATATACATAGCCGGTCTTTTCCGGACGGCAGTGAGATCCTTTAAGACCTTAATGCTTGAAGCTGTGTATCTATTGCTAGTTTCCATTTCCTACAACCTCATCGGCATAATAAGGCCTAAGAAACCATCATCTTGGTCTCCAGTAATTAAACAGGGGCCCGTCTGTTCCTTGATCGTGAGATAAACGGTATCGCTGTCCATAGGTTGAAGGACGTCTATAAAATATTTCGGGTTGAATCCCACCTCAATTGGCTCGCCAGCGTACTTAATCTCCACCTTTTCCTCCACGTTACCTAGGTCTGGATTCACGGAAGTCATTTCCAGGTAATCAGCGCCTACGCTCATTTTCATGCCTTGATATTGATCGCTCCTGATTATCATCATCCTTCTCATAGCATTAAGGAGGAGTTGTTTATCTATACTGATCACGTTCTTCTCATCCTCACCTATAACTGGTATCACATTCTTGTAATCAGGGAATTTTGTCTCTAATAACCGTATGATAATCAGGGCCTTGCCTTTTTTCGCAACGAGGTTATTCTGTTTGAATCCTATTAAAACACTCTCCTCCTCGGATGATAGTTTATTTAGCTCCACCATTCCCTTCTTTGGGATCATAACACCGCTTACTATCTCTATCTTTTCAACATCAGGAACCTTTTTATCGATTAGGGAAAGTCTATGACCATCAGTGGCGGTCATCCTTAAGAATTCCTGTCCTTGTTTCTCCACCTTCTCCATAAAGACACCTGACAACTTAAAACCAGCCTCCTCTAAGGTAACCGAGTAGATAGTTTTAGTAATCATCTCGCTGAGAACCTTACCATCCAGATCTATCATAATAGTTCCTTCCGGCTCGGTCAGCACGGGGAACTCGTCTGAAGGGAGGCAGGAGAGGTTGTAGTGGGCATTACCGTCCGAGATGTACACCCAGTTGTTTTCCTTTTCAGAAATATAGATGTTCGGGCTATTCGTCTCTCGGGTAATGTCGAGCAGTTTTTTCCCGGATAAGGTGATGCTTCCGGGTTGGATAACTTCAGCAGGATAGGTATTCTGAAAGCCTATCTCTAAATCTGTGGCTGACAACTCGAGATCATTACCCTTCGTTGTTAAGAGCACTGTGGAAAGGATGGGCATATGGCTCCTTTTCTCCAGGATACCTTGGACGCGTGAGATGGCCTTCAAGAGGGTTTCCCTGTCAACTTTTATTTCCATTTTACCACCATACATATGATTAATTAATTAAATATAGATAATAATATAGGGATCTAAGATTGTTGAAAGTGCGGATAATATGTTGATAATAATCCATATTTACACGTGTCGTTATGTGAATTTACATTGGATAGTTCCCATAAAACGTTATCCCTTACCATAGGTTCAGTGATGGGTACGGTATTTCT
>QMLW01000213.1 GCA_003646935.1 Deltaproteobacteria bacterium | reverse complement strand
GTCCGTATCTCTGAGGGAAGATCCATGTACTCAAGGTTTCTCGGTGGGGGGAGGGAGGAGAGGCTCGAGATCGACCTCAAGGGCTACGATCTCGTGAAGGGGAAGGCCCTCGCCGAGGAGGTCATCCGCAGGATAAAGGGAGTTGAGGGAGTTATCTATCCCAGGATAAGCCTTGAGGACAACCGGCCCGAACTCCAGATAGTCATCGACCGGTCCAAGGCAGCAACATTGGGTCTTCCGGTATCGAGAATCCTTCAGGTAATTAAAACCAATATTGAAGGGACAGTGGCATCTCAGTATAGGGAAGGCGGTGATGAGTTTGACATCCTAGTGAGATTACGGGAGGAGGATAAAAGCAGCCTTGAAGATATCCTTAATATATCCATTACAAGGCCGGGAGGCAAAGAGATCCCATTGAAGGGATTTGCCTCCATCATCGAGGGGAAAGGGCCGACGAGGATTGAGCGTAGGGACCAAGAGAGACTGATCACGGTAATGGCAGGGATTCAGGGAAGGGATCTGGGCCATGTCGTTCAGGATGTCAGGGAGAGGATCGGTGACATGAGGTTGCCTCCAAACTTTCGCCTTACGTTCGCAAGCGAGTACGAGCAGCAGAAAGAGGCCTTCGGCGGGTTGGTGTTCGCCATTGCCCTGGCCATAGTCTTGGTCTACATGGTGATGGCCTCTCAGTTCGAGTCCCTCACCGAGCCCTTTGTGATCATGTTCACGGTACCCTTTGCATCCATCGGGGTTATTCTCGTATTATTGCTGCTCAACATGAATGTGACGGTCCCCGTGTTTATCGGAGGGGTCCTCCTTATCGGCATCGTGGTAAACAACGGCATCGTCATGATAGACTACATCAACCGGCTGAGAAAGAAGGAACATCCACTGAGAGAGGCAATCCTTATTGGCGCGAGAAGGCGCCTTCGTCCAATTATGATGACTACACTCACCACCTGCCTCGCACTGGTGCCAATGGCCCTCGGGTTCGGAGAGGGTGCGGAGATGAACGCCCCCATGGCCCGGGTGGTAATTGGCGGAATGCTGGTATCCGCGCTCTTCACCATCTTCTTTGTTCCCACCTTATACGCTTCCATCAAGGGAATAGACAGCAATTGATGGAATGCTTCTTCTGTTGACACGTTACATCCTTGCTTTGAAGCAAAGATTTGTCCGATATTTTTCACTGTGCTATAGTTTGTTATCATGCTTGTCACAAAGGAGCTCTATATGCCTGAGATCGATCTTTATATCCATTTCCGAGAGATAGAGCGCGTGGCAGGCGAGTCTATGAAAAAATGCTTGACAAAACATACGTAAATGGCATTACCATAAGCCATCCCGCCAACATGGCATCGAGATGCGAAAACATTTTCCTTTTACGCCGCTCAAAAAAAAGCGTCTCTATGAAGAGGTCGCTGAACAGATAAAACAATCCATCTTTACAGGCCAGCTCGGACCTGGGGATCGCCTTCCTTCAGAAAGAGATCATTGCAAGCTCTTCAAGGTGGGCCGGCCTACCGTTAGCGAGTCATTAAGGACGCTCAGCCTCATGTGATTAATCGAGGTGAATACAGAAATTAAAGGATCCCCACGCCATTAATGAGGCCATAGAAATGCATGCAGAGGAGGAAAATATTTTTTCTTCCCACTCCCATAAGATGATAGCGTATTAAACACCAATATTTCCAATGCATTCTTTATCTATAAATGGCTCTATAGAGAAAGGAGGTTGCAATGGATAATGCGAAGATATTAAAGAAACCCATCGCGATCCTAGGTGGAGGTGTCTGCGCCCAGACCTTTGCCGCGGATCTATCTCTCGAGGGATACAGCGTCAGGCTTTATGAATTGCCGGAGTTTGCCCCGGAAACCCTGGGAGAAGTTCTTGAAAACCACGAGATAGAGCTGGGGGGCAAGCAGCTCAACTTCAAGTGGTTCAAGAGGGAAGGAATTGCAAAGGTCGATGTGGTAACCACAGACATATCAGAAGCGCTCAAAGGAGCTGGTTTAGTGATATTGGCTATCCCTGCCAAGGGGCACAGGCCTTTCTTTGAAAAAATGATCCCGCAGCTCGAGGATGGGCAGATGGTGAGCATTTTTCCCGATAATTTCGGATCCCTCCTGCTCAGGAATATGATGCGTGAGCAAGGCTGTGACGCAGAGGTGATAATTGGTGGATGGACCTCTATGCCGTATGGCACGAGAATAGTGAGGCCGGGCAAGGTTGACTGCATTCTCAGGATCCGTGAGCTTCAATGCGATGCGCTTCCAAGCAAGGACGGAGATGCCTTCTTCGATGCGATGAAGGGGCTTTCCCCCTTTGACGGCGTTCTGGAGCTCAAGCGGGCAGATACGGTTATTGGGGTTGGCCTCTCTAACCCGAATCCGGTGGTCCATGTGTGTGGCTCAATACTCAATGTGGGCGCTATGGAGGTCTCGGAGATGGAGGGCACCTTGGGCATAGAAAAGGGCAAATACTCGATGTACAAATACGGGATGAGCCCTGCGGTTTCCAGGACACAGCTGGCCTTCTATCAAGAGGAGAGGAAACTTGCCGATGCCATGGGCATCAAGATGATCGAGTATCGAGAGGACCAGTTCTTCTGGAAGGGCACGGTAATGGGGGTAGAGTATTGGGTTCCCTACGCTGATACCATCCTTCCGCCTATTGTTGGTCCTGATTCCGTTGAGCACCGGTACTTCACTGAGGATATTCCGGTGGGAACGGTCATACGCTACCATCTGGCCAAGAAATTCGGCATAGAGGTGCCCATCATAGAGTCCATGATACGGATAGGATCGGTGGTCTGTAATCATGACTTTCTCAAGGAGGGAATATCTCTGAAGGAATTAGGCATTGAGGATTTAGATAAAGAGGGGATTATGAGGTATGTGAGGGAAGGCATTAGATCATGATACTACCGCAAAAAAGAAAGGAGGTGGTGAATAGGGGGAAGCAGCGGGCCAAAGGTAAAAGGTCGGTGTACTATTTTTAACCTTATGGAAAAGGAGGGAAATCATGAATAGAAAATGCCAAATTATAATAGCCATGCTTTTGGTATTTGCCCTTGCATTGGTATTCGGGTGGTCTCCCCGTGCAAGTGCCGGGAAAAAATGGCGAATGCCCCAAGTTCACCCCGTAGGCAGCGATTACGATAAACGTGCAAAGGCATTTGCCGAGGAGGTAAAGGAGAAAACCGACGGCCGCATTGACATAACTGTTTACTCGGGCGGGGTGCTCTGTGATTGGGTTGAATGCTATGAGAGAGTGATGCGAGGAGACTATGAGATAACCCTTACCCCTATTGCTCCCACCTATGACCCGAGACTAAATATCGCCTACTATATGCCGTATCTCTTCACGAACACTGCCGAGGCGAAGGAAGCTTACAGAAAAGGTGGTTGGGTCTATAGCATGGTCCATGATTTGCTGTTAGATCAAGGCATAAAGGGCCTGGCTATCTTTCCCGTTGGCTGGGCCGGTGGTACCATGAGGGACGAGCCACAAGGCTGGAGGGAGATGAAGGCCAACAAGATGAAACTCCGGGTGATGCCCTTGAAGGCATGTGAGTTGACGTGGGAGAGGCTCGGCTACATTCCCTCTACCATTCCCTATGCAGAGGCCTTCAGTGCCATTGAGAGGGGTGTGGCAGACGGGGAAACCGGCGGCACCACTTTCCAGGGATATCAGTTCAGGGATATCCAGGGGGTTTGGATCCAATACAACGACTACCTGGAGCCCTGGTGGTTCTACATGAACCTGGATCTATGGAACAAACAAACCAAGCACGATCAACAAGTACTGTTGGAGGCCGCGGAAAAGCAGGTGCAAGGCCGGTGGGACTTTTTCCTCAGCGAGGATGAGGATTACCGTCAAAAGATGAAGGAATTCGGCTTGAAGATCCTTATTCCAACCGATGCAGAGCTCAAGGCCTTTGCCAGGGCCGTTCGGGAGGATGTATGGCCCGAGTTGGATGCCTTAATGGGCAAGGCCCTCGTGGATAGGTGCAGAAAACAAGTGGGAATGCCGACAAAATAAGGTGACAGACGTCATGGCCTAAACAGTGATACCAAAGGGAGGGTTCTACCTTCCCTTTGGTTACTACGGGCTTCGATTCGCACATAGTATTGCCTATGTTCATGAGTATGAGCTTTGCAATTGCTCACTCAGCAGATTCCTAGAGGGAAACATGAAAGACCTCGGGCTCGCCATCTGGAAAGGATTGCTGTTCTTTCAAAAGTGGTTCATGATCGTTGCGGGATTCATTGTTACCGTATTGGTTTTTGTCGAGGTGTTGCTGCGGTATGTGTTCGGGTCCCCGCTTTTTGGGGTTGAGGAGATGGTCTGCCTCATTGCTATGTGGTTGTATTTTATAGGAGCGTCGTATGGAGCCTATGAACGTAGCCATATCAAGGCAGAGCTGGTTCATCTGTGGTTCAAGACATCGAGATCTCATGCCTTTATTAGCACCATAAGCAGCTCGATTACCTTCTTTTTATGCGTACTCATGATCAAATGGAGTTACCCTTATTTCATATGGGGGCTCAAAAAGGGAGAGACGTCCCAGGCCCTCTTGCTGCCCATGGTGCTTTCTCAGAGTGCCATATTCTTTGGTTCAATATTAATGTCCCTCTATTTTCTGGTCGAGTTAGTCGATCATATACGTGAAAGTTTGGGAAAGGCCCCTGTCTTTAAGGAATCATCCGAGGAGGAGGCATAGGTTGTGGACGTAATCGTGGATCTGGCAATTTTGATAGGGCTGCTTGTACTAGGAGTGCCGGTGCCCTTTTGTTTCATGGCCGCTGTTTTATATCTGTTCATATCAGGCGGTTATGATCCTATGTTTATTAT
>QMLW01000212.1 GCA_003646935.1 Deltaproteobacteria bacterium | reverse complement strand
TGGATTTGGATATATCGAGACCCACCTTTTTTCCTTAAATCAATTAATAATTTACTTGTCAAGAAAAAAGTGATATATGTAAATTCTGGTACTGCTAACTTGTTAATATTATGACTAAATTTATATACTAAAATGTGTAATATAATATATTAATATAATATGTGATCACATTTAATAGATTAGAGGCCTCTTATGAAACTCAATAAAGTCGATGCAAAAACACTGCGACAACAAGTCTATGATCAACTCCGCCATAGAATCATCACCGGAGAAATTGTACCTGGGCAATCCATCAAACTTAGGGACCTGGCCGAACAGTTTGGCGTCAGCTTAATGCCCGTACGAGAAGCCCTGTGGCAGCTTGAGTCCGAGAAAGTGATCGTCATCGAGAGCAACAGAAGCATCCATGTAAACGGATTAACTGCCAGGGACATGCAGGAAGCCATGGAAATACGGCTGATGCTCGAGCCTCTTGCAGCACAGCGAGCCTGCGAGCTTCGTCCCGATAGCGCCGTGCCAAAGGTACAACGGATACTCGATGATATGCAGGCCGCCATCGATAAGCCCAAACGATACATGATGAAAAACAACCAGTTCCACTTCGCCATCTATTCCTACTCCGACTCGGCGATACTATTACAGATGATCGATTGGCTGTGGGCGCGCGTTGGCCCCTATGTATATATTCACGCCACCAAGGTAGGCGATCTATCCCCGACGATGAAATACCACGAAGAGATCTTTGAGGCATTTGCGAACAGGGATAAAGAGCATATCGCAGTGGCACTCCGACGTGATCTTGGAGACTATGCGACGTTTATCATCGACTTTCTTAAGTTGCCAACCAGCACGTGAAGTACACATAGGCTTAGAATTTAGCTCACTAAAGAACTACTACACCGCTTCGATTTAACCGGATCCCTCCCCATTCTGAAGGCCTGACCGAGAGCTTGATGGGTCAGGTTCATTGTGTAATATGCACGCTTGACACCTTTCCTTATTCCTCCTATTCTGCGCACATTATGATCCACCACCTTGTTGGTAAAAAACAATAGCCGCCATGGACCACGAACACCTCAGCTGGCAGCCCGTAGCGATCCTCCTAGGCCTCGCCCTGATCTGGGGGGCCAACATGGCCATAGTGAAGATCGGGCTGCGGGAGATCGCCCCCCTTTGCATGGCAGGGCTGCGCTCCCTCGTGGCCAGTGCATGTCTCTATACCTGGATGAAGACCAGAGGGATCCCCGTTTTTCCCTCCAGACGCATCGTATCTCATGGAATGGTAATCGGGCTGCTTTTCGGCTTTGAGTTCGGCTTCATCTATGTGGGGCTCGGGTATACACTGGCATCGCGCACCTATATCTTGCTCTACACTGCCCCCTTCTTTGTGGCCTTGGAGGCGCATTTCTTTCTCAAAGGCGACCGGCTCAATCCGTGGAAGGCCGCAGGTCTTATCCTTTCCTTTTCCGGCGTGGTAGCTCTATTCATGAGGGATCTCGGCTCCTTTTCGATCAGCGCGCTACCCGGTGATCTCATGGCCCTGGCAGCAGGCTCAATGTGGGGGACCACGACCGTGTATGTCAAGAGATATCTCTCCCATAGAACGGTGCCCTTGCAGACCCTCTTCTACCAGGTCCTTTTCTCCGCTCCTCTATTACTTCTTATGAGCATCATCATGGAAGACCCTATTCTGACCGGCTTTTCCCTGACCACGGGTCTTTCGGTGTTCTACCAGTGTGTCATCGTCGCCTTCCTCAGCTACCTTGTCTGGTTCGAGCTCATTCACCGTTACCCCGTCAGCCTCCTGCACGCCTTTTCCTTTTTCACTCCGGTGTTCGGCGTGTTCCTGAGCGGGGCCTTGATCCTAGGCGAGATCATTAGTCCAGGTCTTCTTGCGGCCCTGGCTTTGGTAAGCCTGGGAATGATTTTGGTAAACCGCCGTGCTGCTCAATGAGATCGGTGAATTCGTTGACTTATCATTTGTAATCCGCATAGTAATCCAATAAATTCAAACAACCTGAAAATTACACAGCAATTAAGAGGCCCTTACCGTGAAAAAAGCCTTCAGCTCATTGGTCGCTTTCGCCCTGTTTGCCCTCATCTTTGCTGGCTGCAATACGGGCAAGGAACAAACCACACAGGCAGCTCCCAAGGAAAGGAAACCATCCATCACCGCATTCAAACACGTCAACCTCGTGCCAATGACCGAGGAAAGGATAATAGAAGATCAAACCGTGCTGGTGAAGGGAGCGAGAATCATCGAAATCGGTCCATCAAGTCAGGTGACCATCCCGGAGAGCGCGGCCATCATTGACGGAGCCGGGGCGTATTTGATGCCCGGCCTTGCCGATATGCACATGCACACCAGGGCTAACTGACTAAGCGACTACCCCGTTTCTCACTTGAATCTGTACCTCGCCAATGGGGTGACCGCGATCATGTGTTTCGGTCCAGCAGGAGGATCCGGAATACGTCCTCAGCTGGCGGGATGAAATAAAGGGAGGGAAACGCATCGGCCCAACTATCTACACCTGCGGCCCTATACTCTACGGTCCGGTTAAGAATCCTCGAGGAGTTGTCCGTGCGCAAAAGGACCAGGGATTCGATTTTATCAAGCTCTACTCGTCCGTGAGCAAAGAGGAGTTCCACGAGGCAATCGCCACGGCTAAAAAACTGGGTATATACACCGCCGGTCACATCCCGTTCGCAGTGGGGCTTGATGGCGTGCTATCAGAGGGCATGAATGAGATCGCCCACATCGAGGAGCTGGATTTCGAGTTCCTTGATTTCGACAGGAGCAAAAAGCTGGGGAGGATGGAGTGGTTTCGCTACCTTATGGAGCTCTCGGTCCAGCAGTGGGGAGAATCCTTTGGCCTCGACATAGAGGGCCTTGAGAAGAAATATGGATCGAGCGTTTCGGCCGTGATCGGCAAGGTACAATCCGCCCACGTTCCCGTGTGTACCACCCTGGCGGTAGGCAAGGGTATTGTTCAAAAGCTGTTCGAACCCGAGGTCTTCCTAGCCCGCCCGGAGACCACGTACCTGCCCCCATGGTACCTCGATGCGTTCCGCCAAGGTAAGGAGAAACACCAGGTGATGTTCAAGGGAAACGAGGAGCTCGCGCCCTTTAAGCATAAAATGGAATTAGTGCTTCTGCGTAAATTAAGACAAGCGGGAGTAAACCTGGTTCTCTCCACCGATGCCGGGACCGGCGGCATGGGAATCGTGCCCGGGTTTTCGCTCCACGATGAGCTCCAGATACGAACACCCTGTCTCCGGCCAACGGGGAGACGCTTCGCTCCACTGCCCCCACCATATCCTGGGGTGAGGTGAGGGCAGAGGTGCCGACCTACTACCGGCTTGAGATCAACAAACTGAAAGGCGGTCGTGTGTATTCCACAGGCTATGTGAAGGGTATGATAGCCTACACGGTTCCTGAAGGGGTATTAAAACCAGGGCAGGCCTATCGCTGGCGCGTGCGGGCAGCGGACGGCGACACCTGGACCAGGGTGCAGAACCGCTCCCACAGCCAGTGGCAAAGCTTTACCATGGCCGACTAGGTTTATAGCGAGATAAAGGATGGCTGAAAAGGGCCTATTTCAATGATCAGGCTCTTCCCATGTGCTGCTTAGCTTGATGGTGCTGGCGAAGGATAGTCCGGGGAGGGGCACGCTCAATGATCCAATCGGGGCCTTAAGGGCAACGGCTCCACGGGAGTGTGGAACGCGTTCCCCATCTTTGTAATGTGATCCATAGCGAAAGGCGGGTTTTTCACTCAATAACTCTTGTTCCTTCCTTGTATACGGCAATCCTGTCGCTGCCGCATTTCGGACATCTGGTCTTCTGTTCGACTCTCAGTATAGTTCCGCTCTTGGTAGTGAGGCAATCGAGACAAACGACCCGACCGCAGTTCTCGCAAATCTCGAAGTGGTCGGTTTCCTTTTTGCACAAATGACAAATATTTTTTACCTGGCCCGCCATTATCTCACCATCCCTTGGTTGTTCTATGTGAGCTTATTTCCCGGCCCCCTTTTCTTGTTTTCTAAAGGGCTTGATACCATAGCGTGCTGGCTCCGTCCTGTACGTTGATTCGCATGTCAGGGTGAAGATCAAAAGGATAGTCTAAGGGCCTGACATCAGGACAAAAAGCCTTCTTTATCCTGAGATTATAAAGGATATCTTAAAGAAATAATCCTCGTCTTCGAAGTGCTTGGTAGAGTGGTTGCCCTTTTATCCGTAAGAAGCTTGCCCTGCTGCTTTTTGTGCAGAGAGAATCATATTGTATGCCCTGATCAATCGTTCTCCCACAAGCTTTGCCACACCTTTAAAGAATATCAGCCCCGTAGCTGGATATCTTTCGAATACCTGATTCGGGATCGAAATGCGGTAGGCCTGGGATTATCCGCCTGGTTGGAGAAACCAGGACTTAAGCCGAGATGGCCAATATCTGGGGCTGCGCAGCCTTCTCCAGGAAAGCTTGGCCTGGGTCATCCGCTCATCATTGAGGGGCACCTCCCCATACACCACCAGGGTAAAGGCACCAATTATCTCCCCTATTTCCCCTGTGAGCGACGGGAACTGCTTTTTCAGGCGTGAACCATATTCGGCAGGTGTCTCGCTCAAAAGATGGGGCAGGCCGCTCCGGCGCCCCCACTTCAGAAGGGCCCGGTAGAGCTCTAATGCATCGCGGTAGCCCCGCAAGCGCTGCACGGCCCTTTGCACGCCTAGAACAAAGGCCACCCATTGCCTTTGCACCCACCATAACGTCGCCATGCACTGGATGTGCCCTCTCTCCACTTTCTGGGTCCTCGAGAACAGCCACCGCAGCAGATACCACGTACCAAGAACACAGAGAATG
>QMLW01000211.1 GCA_003646935.1 Deltaproteobacteria bacterium | reverse complement strand
ATTCGCTGGTTTCATCCTTCAGCAATGCTTTCAGCTCACCGCGTAGTGCTTGTGGGAGATGCGGCGGGAATCGATCCCTTATGGGGTGAGGGGATTTCTTTTTCCCTGGGCTATGGGGAGGTTGCCGCGGGCGCGATAGCGCACGCATTCCAGAGAGGGGATTTCTCCTTTTCATCCTATAGAGAACGCCTGTTACACCATGACCTGGGAAAGGCCCTTATGAATCGCCTGCAATTGGCAGACAAGCTCTATCGTTCCTCAGGTTCCGAGAACGTGACCGAATTATTCATATCAGTGCTTTCTCATAGATAGGAAAAGGGAGTGCCATTGCGTAAAAGTGGTAGGCATGCCGAGTGCTGAGGTTTTTCTTTATGGCTGGTAGCGAAGCTTCGCCCCAAACCAGCAGGGAACCAGTGGATTAAAACATGACCTAAATCGCTTACGCTAGGTGGCGTAAGGCTTAGGGCACAGAACATGGGCATAGGGTTTTAAGCGCATGGTACACGGCTTTATGCCGTATGCCTTACGCCCTTGATGGTATGCCTTGCGTTTTGTACCTTTGGCCCGTTGGAATATCATCCTGCATCAATACCAGAGAGTTGACATAAATGGTAAGATCTTGAGCTATGAAGACGTCTAGTGACATACGGGCATTGGTTGGATTATCGGGTTTGACCCCCGGCTCCGCTCATAGAGAAGAGCTCATTCGGCTTCTATCTCTCATAAGGGATATGGACTTCTTACTTGATCTAGCGGTGCGAGAGGGCGTGGCCTCTATGCTTTATAAAAACCTCATGAAGCACGAGCTTCTTGAGACCTTGAGCGCCTCCCAAAGAAAAAGGCTTGAGGACGTTTATTACCAGACGCTCCGTTTGAATCTCAGGTTGATTCGTGACCTAAAACAAGTTTTGGGCGCGATGAATAAAAAGAGGATTCAGGCTGTGCTCTTGCAGGGCATCATTCTCCTCGCACAGCTTTACAGCGACATTGGGATGAGGCCTTTGACCGATATCGATCTCTGGGTGTTACAGGAAGATTACACGTCTTTCATAGGTGTCCTGGAAGCATTGGGCTATGAACGGGATCCTCTCTACCCCAAAACCTTTAGGAGGGGATTAACGGTTCTTGACCTCCACACCCATATCCTGGGAGCTGATCGAATCAGTTCTCGCTCGCTGCTCCTTCCCAAAGACCAGAGCGACATCTTCAGCAATACCCACGTAATAGACTTTGATGGCTGCGCGGCTCGATGCTTAAACAAATACGACCAGGTCTTCTATTTGGGTCTCCATGCCCTGAAGCACAATGTGGGCAAATTAATGTGGCTGGTTGATATCAAAGCCCTGCTTGTGAATTGGAGCGAATCCGATTGGACGGCATGTGTGAGACGCACTGAGGAATTGGGCCAGAGAAGAACCCTTTCTTACATCTTGTTCCTCCTCACGCACCTGTTCGATTTTCAGATGCCCATCAAGGCCCAGCAATTCATGGAGACAACGAGGCTCAACTGCCTTGAAACACACCTTCTCAGAAGACGGATACGAGGAAATTCCCTTCCTCTTTGGGCGCCCCTCGTTCTTTTTTCCCCTGAAAAGGGAGTGCGGAAGTGTTTCATTCACACACTGGAAACCTTGTTCCCGAGGCCTGAGATAATGAGGCAGGTCTTTGAAGGCTCTGCCGGGCTTAAGGCATGGCAGCTTTACTGTCTGAGGGTCCTTCAACTCCTGAGAATGGCGAAGGCTTCGTTAAAGGTGAGCTTCGGGCTCTGATGCAAGCACATGAAATGAAATGGGCATCTCCCGGGAAGCTTAGCCACGGACTGATAGGTAACCAATGTATTAAAACATGACCTTCATGTGGCTAAGGGCGCAGGGCTTAGGGTAAATTTTTCATTTATAGATTGGTTGCCCTGTGCCGTGCGCCTTTGGCCTGTTCGAATATCATCCTAGATCAATAATAGCAACTTAGCATTGGTGATACGGCCTTGCGTTATGAAGAGCTCTAGTGCTTAAATGCGCGCTGTCCGGTGAATACCATGGTCACCTGGGGCTTTGCCTCGTTACAGGCCTCGATTGACTCGAAATCCCTCAACGATCCACCGGGATGTACGATCGCTCGAATGCCCTCCTTTATGGCTACATCCACCCCGTCTCTGAAGGGAAAGAACGCATCCGATACCATGGTTGCCCCGACGAGCCCTCCATGTGCCCCGGTAGTGGCTTTGTCGATCTCCTCCTTGAGCGCGGCATCCCTATCGCCCCTTTGTATCTCGGTGACCAGCTGTTTATAGGGGATTCCGTATTTCTTGAAACAGAGGGCATCTGCGTACTTGGTATAGGCCTTGAAGATGGCTATCTCCGCAACACCCACCCTGTCCTGTTCCCCCGTGCCGATCCCCACGGTAACCCCGTCTTTCACATAGATGACCGAGTTTGAGGTAATGCCCTGTTCCACCTGCCACCCGAAGAGCATGTCCGCATACTCCTGTTCAGTGGGCTTTCTTTCTATTGCGTAGGTCTTTCCCTTGTATTCGACAGAGGCCGGCTTAAAATCCGCTGGTGTTTTGATTGGGTTGATGGGAGACTGCTGCACGATTATCCCCCCGTCGATGAGGCTTTTAAACTCCACGAAGCGTTTCTCTGTATACTCCGCCAGCATATCGATTCTATCGATCCTGACGATCCTGAGGTTTTTCGCTTTGCTCAGGATGGGAAGGGTGCCTTCCTCAAATTCCGGCGCTGCCACGACCTCGAGATAGTTATCGCTTACGAGCCGAGCCGTCTCCTGATCGATAGGCCTGTTGAATACCGCACAACCGCCGAATGCCGCGATCCTATCGGCCATGTTGGCCCTTTCATAGGCATCGGCAATGCTTGACCCATAGGCCACACCACAGGGGTTGTTGTGCTTCACGATCACCACCGCCGGTTTTATGGAGAGGTATTTCAGGACATTGAGGGCATTGTCGATATCGGTGAGATTGGTCTTCCCGGGGTGCTTGCCGCTCTGGATCAAATCCCCTTCGGCGATGGCCGATGTAAGGCCCTTTCCCGGCTCGATAAATTGGCATTCACCAAGTATGAGGTTTCCATTTACCAGCTCGTAAAGGGCTGCTTCCTGGCCCGGATTCTCTCCATACCTGAGGCCTTTCTCGATCAGCTCCCCGGAGCTCTCATCGGTGAGCTTCCAGGCCCTCTTCTTGTAGACCAGTGTTTGATCTCCGAAACTAATGGTGATTTGGGGAGGAAAGTGGTCATCCATCACCGTTCGGTACATCTTCTTAAGATCTTCCGCCATATCTTAGTTCCTCTCTGCTTTAAGCTTTGATGGAATCGTAAAAAGTCCTTTGATCGTCATGCCGGTCTCGGATCGGGGTCCGGTCCAGGCGCCGGAGTCTATAACCTATTGAAAAAACTGGATTCTGGCTCCCCGATCGGGTCGAGGACAAGCTTCGCCAGAATGACAAAAGAGGGAAATTCTCGACTTTTTACGAGCCTTTTAAGTTTACGTATTCGATCGTATTGTGTTTGGTTCAGCGGTACCCCGTTTTTCCTGCTGCCTGCTTCCTTACTCCTTACTGCCTACTCCTTACTCTCTGCCCCTGCTTTATCCATTTCTATATATGCATAGGCATTGTGGTTGTGAATGGATTCGAAGTTTTCAGACTCGACTGCGAACCACAAGATATTGGTATCGCTTTGTAGTTTATCGGCGATATCCCTGACGATATCCTCGACGAATTTGGGGTTATTATATGCCTTATCAGTAACGTATTTCTCGTCCTCTCTTTTTAGAACGGAGTACACATCGCATGAGGCGCTTTCCTCTACCAGTTTTATGAGGTCTTCTATCCATACGAACTTCTTGAATCTGACTTGCAGTCTCACCTCTCCCCTCTGGTTGTGGGCGCCGAATTCGCTGATCTCCCGTGAGCATGGGCACAGGGTGGTAATCGGCACATTGATCATTACTACGAGATCTTTGCCTTTATTCAAACTCCCTTGAAAGGTGCACCGGTATTCCATAAGGCCCTGGCTCTTGGTGACAGGAGATGTTTTCATTATGAAATAGGGAAAGGATATCTCTATATGGGCGCTTTCGGCGTTGAGCCGCTCCTTCATGGTGGAGAGGATCTCGGAGAAGTTCTTGATGGAAATCCTTCGATCATGTTCGTTCAGGATCTCTACGAGCCGGCTCATGTGCGTGCCCTTAAGGCCCTTGGGGAGGTTCACGTACATGTTAATCATGGCCACGGTCTGCTGGGTATTTGTGGCCTTGTCAAGGACCGTAATGGGATACCGAATATCCTTCACCCCGACCTTGTCGATGGCGATATTTCGGTGATCTTTCTGGTTTTGAATGTCTTGCATGTTCCCTAATCTCCCCCATTTTTGCTAGATGTAATATTATCTAATCCTCGGAAAGTCAATAAAAAGATATGTAGAAAGGGGGAGGGTCCCGTGGTGCATTATTTTCTTGATTTTATGAGTAAAAATAAGCTATTAGATGTACGGTATCCGGGGCGTGGCGCAGTCTGGTAGCGCACCTGCTTTGGGAGCAGGGAGTCGGAGGTTCAAATCCTCTCGCCCCGATCAGAATTGTTTATTGGGTTTTCATGATTGTTGTGTTGGTGCTTACGCAATGCGGTGTTTCGAATTTATGGATTTTTTATTTTAGGCACTTTAGCTCATTTTATATTTTCTTCTATGGAACAAGTACTTCTCTTAAACATTACCTATGAGCCTCTCAGGATCATAAATTGGAAGAAGGCAATCATTATGCTCACCCTGGGCAAGGTTGAGGTCCTTGAGGAATACAACAGGGATGTCCATTCGGTGTGTTTTTCTATTAAGATTCCCTCTGT
>QMLW01000210.1 GCA_003646935.1 Deltaproteobacteria bacterium | reverse complement strand
CATATACCTTGATCGCCTCATCGAGCTCCCCTTGCTTGTAGTAGAGCTCCGCTAAGGTTGAGGTTGGCAGAGCAGATGGCTGTTCTTCCCGGGGACTGAGCTGTGTCAGAAGGTCGGCTGCTTCCTGATCGCCTTCATTGTGTGCGAGGTATAACTGCATGGCGTGTATGGCATCATCGGTTTTATTCTCCCTTTTAAAAACCTCAGCCTGAAATTTAAATATAGATGATAGCTCTTTGATTTGATTGGCTATTTTTTCCAATTCATTTTCCGCAAGGTCCAGTGATCCTTCTCCGAAATATGTCTCCGCTAAAAGCCTTCTTATGTGTATATCGTCAGGAAAGATATCCAAGACCTTTTGGCACGCTTGTATCACCGTCTGCGTCTTTCCCTCCTTCTTTAACATCTCAACAAGCAGCAGCCTCGCCTTTGGTGTTGCGATTTTATCAATAACTTCATTATAAATATCGTCTATTCCGGCCACCTTCGACTCCTTTTAAAGTTACCGATATATCCGTTTGCCGCGGTTTCTATTCCCCTGGATGGGCCTTGTAATGGTCCCCCTTTTGTCCTCCTTGACCCGAAAGACGATTTCATTCTCTCTAACCAGGCCCAGCTCTCTACGCGCTACTGACTCAAAGAATTTCGGGTCCTCTCTCAAGCGCCTGATCTCATAGGCAAGGAGCTTGTTTTTTTCCCTCAGATCTTTCAGGGCGGTCAGGTTTTTTTCCTTCTCGCTCTGCATGTTCAAGAGGTCAACGAGTCCGTTTTGAGCGAAGCTCAACCATGCGAACAAAAGGCCCGCAACAAGACAGAGGATCAGACCATACGCTACATACTTCTTTCTCATCTTACAGGATCTTTTCAGGCTCCCATTGTGCTGAGATTACAATAGATTGGATTCCGGCTTTCTTAGCCATATCCATTACCCGTACTACCTGACCGTGCTTTACATCGCGATCGGCCTGCAAAATGAGGTGTGTCTTTTTAGGCTGGGCAGTCTCCTTAAGTCTGCGAAAAAGCTCCTTAAACCCTATCATCTCCTTGTTGAAGTAATAGTTTCCCTCTTTGTCCAATGCCACGATCACGTTTTCGGTCGATGTATCCGAAACTCTCTCCGTAATATAGGGCAGCGTGATATCAATGCCCGGTATAATCTCAATGTGCGAGGTCAGCATAAAGAATATGAGCAGCAGAAACACGATGTCGATGAGGGGTGCAATGCTTACCCCAAGGCTTATTTCTTCCCTTTTTGGCTGACTGAATCGCATTACCCCTGCTTGACTCCTTCCATAGTGTCGACGAGCCTTATAGAGCTTTCCTCCATTTCGAAGATGAGAACCTGTGCCTTGTCCGTGAGGAAACGATAGGCAACCAAGGTTGGAATCGCAATGACAAGGCCTGTGGCAGTGGTGATTAACGCCTCGGCAATACCCCCTGCAAGAGGCCCAGGCCCTCCCACACCATGAACTGAGATTGCATTAAAGGTCTTGATCATTCCCGAAACAGTGCCTAAAAGTCCGAGCAGTGGGCAAAGGTTGGCAATGGTGAGCAGCACCCCGATATTCCTCTCCAGGATTACCCCTTCCCTCCTGCCCTTTTCCTCTATGGCCTCCTTCACCAGCCACATCCCCCTTCCGGCGTTTTTCAGGCCCGAGAGAAAGATCTTGGCGATAGAGGAGCCATTTCCCTGACACAGGAAAACGGCCTCTGATATCTTGTTCCGCTTAACCAATTCCTCTACCTTGGCGATGAAATCCCGCGGTATCACCAATTTGCGTCTCAATAGCCATAGACGCTCGATGAAAATGGCAAGCGAGACAATCGAACAGAACAAGATAGGATACATAAAGGGTCCACCTTTTACGACAAGTTCGATCAATACGCTCCTCCTGAATTGGTGTTGACTGGATGGCTGCTGATTCCTCTCCTAGACCTTAGGAGACAAGATACCCTTTAAATCCTCTAAAGTCAAGGATACATTGGGCGGTACCATTAGGTCGAAAGGCCCGGACCTGGGCAGGAATAAGGCAAAGGACGAAACGCATTCCCGAACTCTGCCAAGGTAGTGGTTCTTTCGAGGGCGTGGTGTTGAGCACAGAGAACCTGCACTAGGGTGCCACCGAGTGGAATCGCACCTCTGGAAGCTCAAGGCAGGTCAACTGATTGCCGTACACCGCGCCGGTATCGATCCCCATCTTGTTTTTCATCACCACGGGATTGTTAAAGGGGGTGTGGCCGAATATTACCACCTTGCCGAAATCATACTCGGAGAGAAGGAACTCGTTTCGAATCCAGAGCATATCAAAGAGGGTTTGCTCTTGGATGGGGACGTGAGGTCGAAAGCCGGCGTGTACGATATAGTAGTCGTCGAGCTCGACCATTGGTACAAGCGATGATAAGAACTCAAGGTGCGGAGGTGGTATGAGGGGATCTTCCTTGCTGTGTCGCGCCCTATTATAGCTCATGAGGGTAGCGCCGCCGCCGTTTAGGATGTAGGTCTGGGTATCCTCACCGGACAGGTAATCGAAAAGCATCTGCTCGTGATTGCCGATAAGACATTGGACGCTTTGTGCGTCCTTCGTGAGCGCTGATACGAACTCAATGACGCCTCGGGAATCCTCCCCCCTGTCGATGTAGTCACCAATGAATATGAGCCGATCCTTGGACGGTTCCCATTGTATATCATCGATGAGTCTCTTGAGCATCCCCAAACAACCATGGATGTCCCCAATGATAAATGTCTTCTCTATGCTCATAGGTACCTATACTCGCCGCATTTCGCCTGAGACGATATTGAGTCATTATATAAAAAGCTTTGCATAAATAATCAAGTGATATATGGTTAGCCAGACACCGTATAGGTGGAAGATCGCTGTGCGCAAAGCAACGCTGGTATTGGTAACGCGAAATGAGGGCAAGACAAGGGAGTACGCCCTGTTGTTCAAGGGCCTTCCCCTTGAGATACGTGCGCTTTCTGAGTTCGATGGGGTACCTGAAATAAGGGAGGAGGGAGACAGCTTTGAGGAGATCGCGATCGGAAAGGCACGACAAGCAACGAGGCTGCTGAATATCCCTGCGATTGCCGATGACTCCGGTCTTGAGGTGGAGGCATTAGGTGGGGCTCCGGGGATTCTATCGGCACGCTACGGCGGAGAGCCAAGCGATGATGCAAGGAACAACCGAAGGCTCCGGGAGGCTATGAGGGGTAAGGATAATAGACGTGCTAGCTTTGTGTGTGCTATCGCCATAGCAAAACCCTCTGGGCAGACACTGATCTACACGGGTAGGTGTACCGGCGAGATCCTCCATGAACCCCGTGGTGAGAATGGCTTTGGGTATGATCCCCTCTTCTTCTATCCACCCTTCGGAAGATCGTTCGCTCAGCTAACGGCGGAAGAGAAGAGCAGGGTAAGCCATAGAGGCCGGGCCATGATGAGGTTGATCGATGATTTCGAGGCTCTTATGGTATGGCTCGATGCACCGTAGGATGAAAAATCCCAGGTTTATCCTTGAAATTCAAAACATTTTTAAATAGCCTAAAGGGTTTGATAAAAAAAGGGCATTTTCGTGCATCATCGATCCGAGATAGAAGACGAGGCTATGCTGCAGGATATAGGCTCGATGTTGAAAGGCTTTGCCAGCGATAGGGGCAATCTCATGCCCATTTTGCAGAAAGTCCAGGAACGGCATAACTACCTGGCTTCCTCCGCACTGGAAATGGTGGCGAGGCATTTGAGCATATCAGCTTGTGAGGTCTATGGTGTTGCCACCTTCTACAATCAATTCAGGTTTCACCCCCCGGGGAAACATCAGATCAAGGTGTGCCTCGGAACGGCCTGCCATGTGAAGGGCGGCGATATAATCCTGGAGAACTTCGAGCGAAAGCTCGAGATCAAGGCAGGGGAAACGACAAAGGACAGGGAATTTAGCATAGACAGGGTCGCCTGCGTGGGATGTTGTGCCCTAGCTCCTGTGGCGATAGTCGATGACACGGTACATGGGCATATGGCCCCCAGCAAGGTAGAGGGGCTGATCCTTGGCTTCGCAATCGAAGAAGAACGGAAAAAAAGGGAAATTCAGCAAGGTGAATCAAAGGGGCAATAGATCGGCATACGAGGTATTTTCGCCCATCAGGGAGAACGCCGAACGACGTATAGGAGAGCTCAAGAGCGATACCCATCCAAACATCTATATCGGCATGGCCACATGCGGTCTTGCTTCCGGTGCCGTGGAGGTGAAGGAGGCGTTTGAGGAGGCCTTGAAGGAACAAGGGATAGATGCCCGCATTATCCCCGTGGGATGTTTAGGTCATTGTTATGCTGAACCCCTCGTTATCGTTGAGAACGCTGGATTTCCCCCCATCCTCTACCATGAAATGACGCCTGGAAAGGCGAAGATGCTGGTAAAGGCGTTCTTTGAAGAGGGCGATCCCCTCTTCGAATATATACTCGGTGCCATGGAGGACAACGATCTCATTCCCACAGTAAAGGAATTCCCGCGATTTCGAAATGAGCAGAGGATCCTCATGGCTCACTGCGGCCTCATTGATCCAGAGGATATCTACCACTATATCGCCATGGGGGGGTACTCGACATTTGCAGAGGCCCTGTCCATGCAGCCGGATGAGTTGCTCAATGAGGTCCAGGAATCAGGCCTCAGGGGAAGAGGTGGAGCGGGATTTCAGACGGCGGTAAAGTGGGAAATGGTGAAAAACGCCGAGGAATCCGAGCGGTTCGTCATCTGTAATGCAGACGAGGGGGATCCTGGCGCGTACATGGACAGGGCTATCCTCGAGAGCAATCCCCATCAGGTGATCGAGGGCATATCCCTATGCGCCTATATCGTAGGGGCTGAAAGGGCGATCATCTACGTGAGGGCGGAAT
>QMLW01000209.1 GCA_003646935.1 Deltaproteobacteria bacterium | reverse complement strand
TTACGGGACTGAAGAAGGACATGGTCAATATATTCGGCCTAAAGGTTTACCCCAGCGAGGTTAAGAGGATATTCCTCAATCATCCCGATATCGAATCAGCTTCTATCTGGGGCGCGTGGGATGAGAAATATGGCAATCTCGTCGCCTGTGAGATTACCACAAAGCCGGGACGAGAAATGAGCGTGGAGGAGTTCCTGAGATGGTGCAGGCACAACATTTCTCCCTATAAGATCCCCCGTAAAGTAAAGATGCATGCGCGGTAGAGCCATCGAAGAACTCCCCGTGCGCTTTTTCCAGAGCTTATTGCGGCAGGGGCCCAGTACATCCTCAATCATAGCAATGCGCCCTATCTAATCAAGCAATCAAGATGGGCCTTGGGGCCATATCAGAGAGTTTTCATGACAGCAGCAGGGCTGCCCATACATGCTGTGATCTTCGACTACGATGGAACCCTTGTGCATTTAAACATAGATTTCGGGAGCATGCGTCAAGGGGTGGAGGAACTCTTAATTGATTACGGCATAGAACCGCATTCCCTGAAGGGATCATATGTGCTGGAGATGATCAACGAGGCCACGGATAGGATCGCAACGAAGGCTTCACCTGAGGGTTCGGCATTTCATCATAAGGCCCTCGAACTCGTCACTGAATACGAGGTCAAGGCCGCAAAAAACGGTAAAAAGCTTCCAGGCATGCTAGGCATGCTAAGGTTGCTGAGGGAGAGGGGTATCAAGATAGGCGTGATCACGAGAAACTGCGATAAGGCGGTAAAGATGGTTTTTCCGGACATTGAGCGTTATTCAGATGTCTACCTGCCAAGGGATTACGTGACCAACGTCAAGCCACACCTAGATCATCTCGCCTTGGCCTTGGAGGAGATGGGTGTGCGTGATCCGGCGCTATGTCTCATGGTCGGAGACCACCTCATGGACATAGAAGGGGGAAAACGGATGGGAATGAAGACAGCGGGCGTATTGACCGGAAAGATCACCCACCAGGAATTCATAGAAGCGGGAGCCGATTACATCCTGGAAGATGTTACGGTTGTCACTGGTATTATTTTCGGTGAAGAGGTGTCGTGAAACGGGAGGCCCTGCCAACTGGAAAACTGGATATTACCATCCTCCGGAAGCTGCTCGAACGTCATCCCGTTAGGGATCACACGATTCTCGTGGGTCCGAAGATTGGAGAGGATGCGGCTGCAATAGACATGGGTGATAGGGCACTTATCGTAAGCACTGATCCCATCACCTTCGCCACCGATGAGATCGGCCACTATAGCGTCATGGTCAATGCAAACGACATTGCCACCACCGGAGCTGAACCACAGTGGTATACCGTCACGATCCTCATACCGGAGGATCGAGGGACGGAGCAGCTCGTGGATTCCATTTTTCAGCAGATTTATATCGCCTGCGAGAGCCTGAATATCTCACTGATCGGCGGCCATACGGAGATCACCCATGGCTTGGATCGCCCAATCCTCGTTGGTCAGATGATGGGAGTAGTTCAAAAGGAGGCTATGGTCAGAACGAGCGGCGCACAACCGGGGGATGTCATCCTTTTAAGCAAGGGGATTCCCATCGAGGGAACGAGCGTAATCGCACGTGAGAGGGCAGGGGATTTTCCATCACTCGGGATATCCGGGGATCTGGCGGAGCGAGCCAGACATTTCCTGTTTGATCCGGGCATTAGCGTTGTCGCTGAGGCCCGCGCGGCCTTTCATGCGGCAAAGGTGCACTCCATGCATGATCCCACTGAAGGAGGACTGGCGAATGGTCTTCACGAGCTATCAATCGCCGCGGGTGTAGAGATAGAGGTGAACAGGGCTGCCATACCGGTCTATGAGGAATCACGGATTCTGTGCGAGGCATTTCATTTGGATCCCCTGGGAGTGATCGCTTCAGGAGCGCTCCTGATTACTGCATCACCCTCAGAGGCGGAGAAGATCTCAAAGACGGCCCTTGAGGGCGGAGTTACCATGACGGAGATCGGACGGGTGAAATCCCTTGGGTCTCCATCAGTCACCATGATTACCCCCAGGGGATCAAGGGAACCGGTTCCCTATTTCGAGACCGATGAAATCGTCAAGATCTTCTCAGGCTGAGTGTTTCGATTCGCATTCAATCGGTGAGAGAAGTGCGACAGACGTACAAGGTCGATGCAGAGAAGCACCCGGTGAGGGAGATCAATCAGGAGGCTGCCGACACGTTCAACAAGCTGTTGGACAACCTGAAGAAGCAGTATCCGGATAACAGACTGATCGGGAACATGCAGCCTGTCAGCTCGGGCAAAACCCAATTGGCAGGTCTGTGGGCGAAACTCGATGTTCTCGAGGATTCCCTGGCGCTTCGGTAGATACACTTCCTCGCATTAGCTCGACATTATGGCGAACTGATCAAAGGAACCCAGCGAAGACCGCTCCACCAAAGGCTGGAATCCCTCATTGAGAGGTTATAGAGAGACGTAAATCCTTGCTACATCCCGTAAGCAGGTCCGTTTAAGAGGCTAATCCTCTTCCCTGACATACTTGAATGAGACATTGACCCTGGCGCGGAATGCGATCACCTTTCCATCCTGGATGGTCATATCCAGTTTCGTGATCTCGGCAATTCTCAGGTCTTTGAGGCTTTTGCCCGCCGTCTCAATAGCTGTCTTGGCGGCATCTTCCCAAGATGTGTCGCTGGTCCCCACTAGTTCAATAATCTTGTAGGTGCTTTCAACCATGGTTCCCCTCCTTGTATCGCTTATAGATACGCTGCACCATGAACTCGCTCAAGGTATAGGGCTCAGGAAGACTTGTCAAGGGATAATAGGTATCGGTAGCGTACTCAGAAGAGGAACGAGGGAAACTACAAGAGCAGTATAGGTAGTATTCATTCAGAACGATCAGCTTCTGTTATCATTACTGATTATCGTAAAGGGACCCACATCATAGCCTTTAGGCTTTTATGGGGAACATATAGGATCTATTGCTTTTCCAGTTTCCTCCTCTCCTCATCCCTAAGTTCCCTTCGTAGGAACTTTCCCACCTTCTCTCATCGTTTGATTGACGATCACTCCATTTCCCAATAGAATGGCAAAAAGATTATGTGGTTTTTTGTCCATTCGGAAGTACCTGCGTTACAAATGGAATCGTAGGGAACAATTCCGGCTTTAGAGGGGGTTGTCATGTTTACTTTCGAATTATCGGAAAAAGAAGGCTTATCAGGGATATGGCAGCGAAGTTTGCGCAAAAGGAGATCCTGCCCCTTCGTGATCAGTTTAAGACAGATTACGCAGAGGGGAGGCTTGTGGATAAAATTCTCCTAGAGGCGGCCAAAATAGGCCTGCTCGGGTTCCCCATCGATGAAAGGTTGGTAGGCCGGAGCCCAAGATGGGAATGCATGCCGATCGCAACTCCGATGTCATCTTCGAGGATGTCCATGTTCCAAAGAAAAACCTGCTTGGTAAGGTTGGAGATGGGGCCGATATCTTGCGGAGAACCCTGATTTATAATCGGGTTGGCGGTGGAATGATCTCCGTTGGAATTGCGCGTGGCGCCTTCGTGTACGCCCTCGGCTACTGGAGAGAACGAGTGGTAGGCGGAAAACCTCTCGTCAAACACAGCCTGATCGCCAGCATGTTTGCCGATATGGCTACGAAAATTGACGCCGCCCGCCTGCTGGTCTACCGGTCTGCGTGGGCAAATATGAACCGACATCCGGATCGGGTCCGTTTTTCCGACATGGCCAAGGTCTTTGCCACCAATATGGCGATGGAGGTCACCACCAACTCACCTATCTCGGTGATGCCGCAGCACGCCTTAAATTGTAATGCTCTCGCCGGCTGATAGTGCGACGATCTTTATGTGAGAAGCCTTTTCAGCGCACTGCGCTATGAACTCGTCTGCCGTCTTGGCCACAATGGGAAACGAGGCATAGTGAATGGGGATTGCGAGCCTCGGATTCAGCATTCTCACCGCCTCGCTTGCCTGATAGGCATCCATGGTGAACACCCCGCCGATCGGGACCAGCGCCACATCGAGAGGGTAGAGACGCCCGAAGAGCTCCATGTCGCCGAACAGGCTCGTGTCACCAGCGTGGTAGACCGTGGTACCATCAGCAGTCCTCACGATGGTCCCAATCGCGCAGGCGGTGTCAGAGGAGTGAAAGGCGGGGATTGAGACCACCTTCACCCAGTCGAGCTCAACTCCTCCGCCCACCATGTAGCCGGAGCCGAAGTTGACTACCTGCTCCGTGCTCAGGCCCTCTTCGGTCAACCTCCTCACGGTTTGCACTGCTCCACCCAGCAATGCCCCCGTGTTCTTGCAGATAGCCATGGCAGAGCCGATGTGGTCGAAATGATCGTGGCTTACCAACACCAGATCGGCTCGCTCAATCTCCCCCGTTCCCACAGGGCAGGCCGGGTTGCCGTCGTCTTTGGTCCAGGGATCGAAGAGGATAACCTTGTTATCCGCCGTAGTAAGCTCCACAAAGGCGTGACCCAGGTAACGAATAGATCCAGACATACGTGCACCTCCTTGGAATAAGATGATCTTCTACATTGATCTTCTGCTTACCTTTGCTTTTTTATACGGTGGAGATCCATTCTGTCAAGAATTCAAGGAAACCATGGATAAAATAATGAGCTTCTGGTATGTTTAAATTTGAATTCCCCGCTGCTTGCAGCGAGGGATGATCAAAAGAGAAGTTAAAATCCTTTTCAAGGCGAAAGTGCGGTGCTGAAGACCTTAGGGGCTGAAGCAAAAATGTCGAAATACCCTGTAGCCTGTCGAGAGCCCCTCGGCCTTGAGCTCGGGGCCGAAAGGCCTCTTGGTCGAACGACTTGCTACAGGGATAGAAATTTTCACCTTTCGCCATAGGAGCGATAATGTCGCGTTAGATAAAATCGTGTAACGATTTTATTG
>QMLW01000208.1 GCA_003646935.1 Deltaproteobacteria bacterium | reverse complement strand
GAGCAAGGCACCCATGAGTGCGGCGCCTGTAAGGACCCTACCCAAGGCAGCAGAAGCTGTGGGTTTGGCACGATGGCGCTGGCAGACTTGGTTGACAAGCTCCGTGGTGACACAGGCAAGACCCCTGACGTTGGCGTTTTTGGCAATTATCCGAACGAGATAATCCTTCACGGCTCTGTCTCCGGTGTTCAGGCTTTTCTTGCAAGTAACATTAAAAATGTTTAAATACCATATACAGAATCCTGAAGGTAGCAAAAATTCAGAATCCGGTGCCCGACCCAGTGCCTAGGGGTATGCCGTGCTTTAATACTCGATCTGAACTATCATCTCAGGACATTTGCTGATGAAGGCAGCCTTTCTTGCCCTGTAATCTAGAGAACGCAATTGCTCGGCCATTATTACACCTGTCACTTTTTCACTTTTCAGAGTGGCCCGTTACCATTCCCTGATGGTGGATCAGGTGGACAAAAGCCTGGTGGTCACGGCAAGGACCAGGACGGGATCATAATGGGCCTGTCTCACCGGGAACTGAACTGCCCTTACATGGCGTCCAATTCCATCCAGAAAGCTTCCTCACCAAATACGGGAGGTTGATAGCGGAAAATTTTTTGGCATTAGGTCCTTGTCCGTTTTGACGAAAAGCCTTCGAAAGGAGGTCTGGGAGATGGGAGAGAGAACTGACCGCTTTATAAGTGAGGTCGCGTCTAGGGTAGAGCGGGTGAAGGACAGGGGACCTGTTCCGTGCAGACCAGGCCCTGCTTACTAATTCCCTCATGGGGGCCGTTCCTGCCCTCAGCCTGGACAGCAGGCCACTGCCTCCGCCCGATGACCTGTGGAGAAGATAAACTGCACCTTATGAAGATTAATCAAATCTTTATTTGCGTAAAGGAGTTACTAAGCCGATGACACCCGATAGATCGCCTGTTCCTTTGAGCAGCCTCTGCCACTAAAATAGCCGATTGCAGTCCATGGAACAGGCTGATGATATCTTTTGAGACAGCCGTTTCCTTGTAAAAATCTTCTACCCTTGAGTACATATGCCTGAGGTCTCGGATTGCCCGTTTCAACCGTTGGGAGGACCGCACAATTCCCACATAATTCCACATTGTGTGTTTTATCACCATCCAATCCTGTGCAATAAGCGCCGGATCCTCATTTTCTAACTCCCCTGCCGGTATCCATTCACGGATACTCCTCATGGTCTTTTCTTTTACCGTCTCCCCTGAATGAATCCGTTCGGCTATGTCTTTCGCGGCAAAACATCCCCAGGTAAGCCCTTCAAGTAATGAGGTAGAGGCCAGTCTGTTGGCCCCGTGAAGACCCGTGCAAGACACCTCGCCTACCGCATACAGGCCTTCAAGGGTTGTCCTTCCCCGAGTATCTACGTGTATTCCCCCACAAAGGAAATGTGCGGCGGGAACCACCGGGATCGGCTCTCTTGTGATATCAATACCTGCATCCTTACATGTCCTAAAAATTGTGGGAAACCTCTCCTGCACGTTTCCATTCACATGGTTTGCCACGTCTAAGAGAACATATTCTTCTTTGTTCTTGATCATCTCCATCCAGATAGCAGCAGTTACTTCGTCCCTCGGTGCAAGGTCTTTGAATTGAGGGTTATATTTGTCCATAAAGTACTCTCCACTAAGGTTCTTCAGTCGAGCCCCCTCACCACGCACTGCTTCGGAGATGAGAAATCTTCTCTTGCCCGGAAGGTAAAGGCTTGTGGGATGGAACTGGACAAACTCCATATTAAGTATTCTTGCACCAGCCCGTTTCGCCATCACAATGCCGTCTCCCACAGTACCTTTTTCATTGGTAGTATGGAGATAGATGTCACCGAGCCCTCCGGTTGCAAGCACCGTATACTGGGCCAAAATAACATCTACCTCTCTTTTTTCCTCCATAAAGACGTATGCACCAAGACAGCGATCCTTAAGAACATAACGTGCCTGGATATCTTTGGAGTGATGCTGCAAAGTAATAAGATCTATGCAAGTGGCCCCCGTGATGACCTCGACGTTCTCCTGTCTTTCGAGGGCAGCGATTAAGGCCTTTTCTATGACTTTCCCGGTACAATCAGCCGAATGAAGGATACGCTTGACCGAATGGGCCCCCTCCTGTGCAAAGTCAAACCCCTCCACTTCTGCCCTCCTGAGAGGGGTGAATTCAACATGCAATCCCTTAATCAGCAACTCTTCAACGATAGCCGGGCCGTTTTCGACAAGGAACTCAACTGCTTCTATGGAGTTTATTCCTCTCCCCGCTCGGATAATATCTTTTTTGAAGAGCTCAGGACTGTCATTTTCACCCCTGTAGGCAATACCACCCTGGGCAAGATTCGTGTTGGTAATAAAAGGGTCGGAGCGTTTCGTGAGGAGCGTGACTCTGACGCCTTGCCTTGCAGCGACAAGTGCACATATACTCCCTGCAATGCCTGTCCCGATGACAAGACACTCAGTCTCTTTTATTGATCCACTCATTGTTATATCTTCAACATCCTTTCGAGGGCGATTTTGGCTTCTCCTGCGACGCTGTCCGGAACTTTAACTTTATGGGCATTTTCAGGATCCGATAGGGTCTTAGCAAGTTTTTCAACGGTAATCTTGGCCATGTCTTTGCATAATACTTTTTTTAGTGGTAATATTTTCAATACCTTTCCAAAATCTCTCGCTGCTCTGTTTACCATATTGAATTCTGTTCCTATGGCAAGCGTTTCTCCAGGGGGCAAAGACTTTAGATAATCCAAAATCCTGGCAGTAGAACCTGCCATATCGCTTGCCTTAACCGTTTCAGGATCAGTCTCCGGATGCACAATAACCTTTGCTCCCGGATACCTACTCTTGATCTCATATACGTCGGAGGGACTCAGTTGCGGCCAGTGAACAGGACACCATCCTTTCCATACGATCACCTTCGCCTTTGAGATCATATCCTCATCAAGGCCTCCCATCTCATCAGCTGGATCCCACTCAACTACCTGGTTTTCGGGTATTCGCAAGGACGAAGCCGTATTTTTACCAAGGCTTCTATCCGGAAAGAAGACAATCTTGTCCGTTCTTTCAAATGCCCAACTAAACACCTTATTTGCATTGCCCGAAGTGCATACCACTCCACCCTGTCTTCCGCAGAAGGCCTTGGTCAGTGCGCTTGAATTTACGTAGGTCACAGGGGTGACGTGTTTCGTGATACTGATGATCACCTCCCAAGCCCGTTCAATATCCTCTGTTCGTGCCATATCAGCCAGTGGACAGCCTGCTGTCGGGTCTGGGATAAAAACAGACTTTTGCGGAGCAAGGATGGAGGCGGTCTCCGCCATGAAGTAGACGCCGCAAAAGACGATCATTTCCGCTTCTTTGATCCTGGAGGCCCGCCGTGCCAGCTCCAAGGAATCGCCGATATAGTCGCAAAATTCTATCACCTCGTCGCCTTGGTAATGATGCCCAAGGATAACAAGCTTACTCCCTAACTCGGCCTTTTTTTTCTTTATGATTTCTCGAGCGCCTTTATTAATCATGAGATTCCTTCCACCAGTAAAGTTATATCCAATGCTTTCACCGAATGGGTAAGTGCTCCCACTGAAATGTAATCAACACCGGTCAAAGCCACTTCCCGGATGTTGTCGAGGGTGATTCCCCCGGAAGCTTCGAGAGGAATCCTTCCATCCGTGATTCGAACGGCTTCTTTCATATCTTCGAGCGAAAAGTTGTCCAGCATGATTCTATCCACTCCAAGGCCCAGAAGTTCCTCGACGTCCGAAACAGATCTTGCCTCGACCTCGATAGGTAGTTTAGGAAATCTCTCCCGTACCTTTTTGACGGCCTTTTCTATAGAACCCGCTGCATCGATGTGATTATCCTTGATGAGGGCCATATCATAAAGGCCCATGCGATGATTCATGCCCCCGCCGAGGCGAACCGCCAGCTTATCCAAAATCCTATGGCCCGGGACCGTTTTTCTTGTGTCCAGCAGCTTTGCCTTCGTCCCTTGGAGTCTTTTCACATACTCGGCCGTGATAGTAGCAATCCCCGACATACGTTGCAAGAAATTGAGGGCTACACGTTCCGCCTTAAAGATGCTTCTTGCTAAGCCGTGTATGGTCGCTATTTTTTCTCCTCTTGAGATTCTAGAACCATCAGCCACATTAGCTTGGAAGCTGACACTGCAATCTTGCCTTTTAAACACCTTTTGGGCAATATCTATTCCCGCAATGATGCCCTTTTCTTTGGCCACCATGAAAGCGTCCAGGCTTTTATCTTTTTCAAAAATAGCTTCCGATGTTTTGTCTCTTCCATCTTCCAAAAGTGCCAAGTCGATTATTTGATAGATAAGATCTTCGCTGTCCATTTGAAACCTCTCTTTGTCTTTTTGACTCATATGGACGGCACAGAGAAAAACAACTGCAACTAGCTTGCTTTCTAAGCAAGTAATGACCACGCCTCTTTGAACCGGGCGTACTTGCTATCGTTAGGCCCTGCTTCTGGGATAAGAGTGATATTCGATTTTATGAGGTTTGTCCTGGGAATTATGAAGAAAGTGTGGGCCTTGCGGCCTTTGCAACAACATAGTAGAAAGTCAATGTTCATCCCATGGGTCGTTACGTTGGTAATGCGAAAATGTTCTCTGTTGCCGACCTTGAGTGGGGTCTCACAGCAGCGCACCATGAGAGTATGCCCATTTACCCAGATGAGCTGGGTCTGCTGGTGCTTTTTGAGAATTACTGGCAAGCCGAGGTCTCTGATGCGCTGGGCAGCTTCGCGGACCGCTATGTGCAACTGGCCCAGGTTTTTTCGCAAAGCAATTGCCTTTTTTTTCTTCCGCTTCTTCTTCAAAAGCTCACCGTAATGGTACCCATATATCCTGGAAAAAACCCTGTGGGCGTATTGGCGGGAAAAGCCAAAGTATCTTC
>QMLW01000207.1 GCA_003646935.1 Deltaproteobacteria bacterium | reverse complement strand
GGTTTAGCCATAATCAGGCATCAGATACCTGAGGTTACGGGCAAAATTGTAACGGAGACCACCGTCAATCTCTTCGGAGGTTGGCGCTGTATCTCAAGATGTTTCACCAGGACATCGTTTAAAGATGAAGATACCCTTGATGTTGGGATCAGTGGACTGGAGCGGCTGGATGACCCAACCCCTCATGAGCATTATTTCAAGCTGCGCGGCGGCGCAGAAACACACCCTGAAGGCCATTGGCTGTATCTCTGTGTGACGAGGGAAAGATTAAACATGACCTGTTTGAGGATTGCACCATAAGGAATGAGAGCTCCCTTCTCGCTAAAGGTAACAGCCATGCCGACGTAGATGTTTCAATAGCGCTTCAGGTTCACTTCCTATATTATTCAAAAACTTGGCACCTAACGCACGGGTAACCTGAGGGTACGGAGCACCAGCGAAATACCGGTCACGGTTGATCCATTTTAGGGCTCAACTACCTATGCTGGGCGATTTTTATAAGCTTCCAGTTCCTCTGGTGATCTACGGAAACACCGTATTTGTTCTAACTGGTATAGGATTTTAAAGATCTTAAAGAAATGATTAGATGAGCAAGTCAGCTTTTGTAGGTATCGGCCGATTATAATATTTTCTGAGGCTTGTTGCTCAAGGAATAGATAATAGGCGCGGTAATATGAGAGAGGGCCACGATTACTGAAGGATCTTTAGGATATTGGTGAGCTCCTCTTTGATCTCCCGTAACAAGGTAGCATGATCCGTGGTAGCGGTTTGTTTTGCTGACTTGAGCCGTTTCTTTGCACCCTCAATAGTGAGCTTCTCCTCATAGAGGAGTCGTTTTATCTCTCCAAGGGTCTCGATATCCTCTTTTCTATAGGTTCTCTGCTTTGAGTCCGCCCTTCTGGGCTTAAGGATGGGAAACTCGGACTCCCAATAGCGAAGCACATACGGCTTTACCCCGATTATCCGGCTTACCTCCCCAATCCTGAAAAAGCGTTTGTTATCCGGGATTTCCACTTTATAATATATGCATTACGTAGTTGATGAAGCTCCCCGCGCTTCTGCACGGGTCATCCTGGCTAAGGAGAGTGAACTCAACAAACCCAAAAAACCCAATGTACTCAATCTGTCTGTGGCTATCCCTCTCTCAGTCTTCCCCCAGTCTGGCGACGAATTTCCGATACCACCTCTTCGTGCACGTTATTCACCTCATCGTCAGTAAGCGTTTTTTCCTTCGACCTATAGTGTATCCTAACGGCGATGGCCTTTTCTGTGCTATCGATCCCCTTTCCCTGGTAGATATCGAAAATGGTGATCGACTCTACCAGATCTTTGCCCTTCTCCTTTACAATACCGGTAAGCGTTGCGGCCTCTGTTGAGCGGGGTACGATAATGGAGATATCCCTCCTCACCGATGGATATTTCGCGAGCGGTGTGAACCTTCTCACCCACGTAACATATGGTGAAAGGGCCTCTATGTCGAGTTCCAACAGATAGGCGGTACCCTCCAGATCATAGCCAGCCATCACGTCCTTCGGCACTCTACCGATTGTCCCGATCTCGGAGCCGGAAAAGACAAGCCTGGCATATTCACGGGGATCGAATCCTTCTTTCGGGCTATTTCTAACGAATATGGGCTCTTGGATTCCCAGCTCTTCAAGGATATGCTCTACTATACCCTTGATATCGAAAAAATCAACCTCCCGCGGCACCTGATACCACTGTTGGCTTGAAACCATTCCGCTCATAAGGGCGGCAAGGACCTGTTTCTCGTGGGGTAACTCCTCATCACCCTTGAGATAGATCTTACCCCATTCGAAGATCTTTAGGTCATATTGGCCCTGCAGTGCATTCAAGCGAGCAGATGAGAGCAGTCCGGGGATAAGGGAGGTCCTCATGACGGATTGGTCGGCTGAGAGGGGATTCAGGAGCTTCACAAAGGAGCGCAGAACGCTGTTCTCATCGGCTCCTAGGGTATCAACCGATTTTGGTGAGATGAAGCTATAAGTAATAACTTCTAAAAAACCCATGCCCACGAGCAGGGTCTTGATTCGATCCCTCAGGGTGATCTCGGTGGTATCCTCCTCCCCAGGCCGTATAGCTGGGAGGGTAACCGGGATGTTATTATATCCGATGAGCCGTGCGACCTCCTCGATGAGATCTGCCTCTCTGGAGATGTCCACCCTGAAGGATGGTGGACTCACCTCCATGCGGTTGTGATCGACTTCCCTCACCGCCATACCAAGAGAGGAGAGGTGGTGCGCTATCTCCTTAGTGCCGATATCGATGCCCAGTATCTCGTTTGTTTTTTTAACGCGTAGTGCAATCCTCGGCGGAGACCAGGGCTTCGGGTAGCAATCTATGATGCCCCTGGCAACCCTACCTCCGGCGAGCTGGGCAATGAGCATAAGCGATCTCTTCAATGCGCGATCAACGCCCCCGATATCGATGCCCCGTTCGAAGCGATATGAAGCCTCGGTGCTGAGGCCGAGCCTCTTTGATGAGCGGCGGATCGTAATGGGATCGAAGTATGCGCTTTCTACCAGCACCGTGGCCGATTTTGGTGTTATCTCGGAATTAAGGCCTCCCATGATCCCCGCCAACGCCACGGCCTCCTCACCGTCACATATCATCAAGGTCTGATCATCGAGTTCCCTGGTTTGTCCATCGAGCGTGGTAAAGATCTGCCCGTTTTGCGCCTTTTGAACCACTATTTTTCTTCCCGCTAACCGGTGGTAGTCAAATGCGTGTAAAGGTTGGCCGAGTTCCATAAGCACGTAGTTGGTTACATCCACTACGTTATTGATAGCCCTAATACCGGAGGCATGGAGCCGATATCTCATCCAGAAGGGAGATGGCTTGATTGTCACCTGATCCACAAGGCCAGCCGCGTAACGAGGACAGCCATGGGCGTCTACTACAGCTACCGAGGCCAGGTCTTCTATAAAGGTATCATCCTGGTCTAAATGTATCTCAGGCATGGTGATTGCTGTATTGGTCAATGCGCCTATCTCCCGTGCAATACCCACCACAGATGCACAGTCAATGCGGTTCGGGGTAAGGGAAACATCAAGCACGCAGTCTTCCAGATCCATGGCATCGGCTAAGGATTGACCGGCAGTGAGATCATTGGGGAGGATCATAATGCCGGTATGATCATCGGTGAGCCCCATTTCATCTTCAGCCAAGAGCATTCCGTATGATATCTCCCCCCTTACCCTGCTTTCCTCGATAAGGGTACCATCGGGAAGCCTTGTACCCGGCAGGGCCAGGGGCACTACATGGCCTTTAGCGATGTTGGTAGCACCGCACACGACAGACGCCTCTCGGCTTCCGGTGGATACCTTACAAATGGATAGTCGATCCGCCCGTGGGTGAGGAGCAATATCGAGGATTTGGGAGACCGTAACATCACCGAGACCTTGACCCTTGTATTCGATGCCTTCCACTTCAAGGCCTGCCATAGTGAGGATTTCCGCCACCTCAGAGGGCGGTTGATCAATAGGAACGAATTGCTTAAGCCAATTAAGGCTCACCTTCATATGCTATTGCCTTTTGTCTATATCTTGCGTTTATCGGTCCTGGTAAAATCTTAAAAGATACAGCCTAACCTTCGGCCGATGCTTGAAACTGGAAACTTGAAACTGGATGATAACTTCCTGGTTTATCGAGTTTCAAGTTTCAAGTATCAAGTTTCTCGTCGGGCAACTATCAACAGACATTACCTGGTATGTGATTCCCTAAAACTGCTTGAGGAATCTGATATCGTTTTCGAAGAAAAGCCTGATGTCATCGAGGCCTGATTTCAGCATGGCTATCCTTTCGACTCCCACGCCGAAGGCAAAACCTGAGATCTCCTCCGGATCATATCCGACGATCTTGAAGACTTCTGGGTCTACCATGCCGGAGCCAAGGATCTCCAGCCAGCCCGTATACGAGCAGGTTCGACAGCCCTCCCCCTTGCATATGACACATTGAATATCGACCTCAGCACTGGGCTCGGTAAAGGGGAAGAAACCCGGCCTGAATCGGAGTTTGGTATCGCGACCGAACATCAGGTGGACAAAGGTAGTGAGCGTTCCCTTCAGATCGCCAAAGGAAACCCCCTTATCTACCAGCAGGCCCTCTATTTGGTGAAACATTGGGGTATGGCTGATATCCGAGTCGGGACGATAGACCTTTCCCGGGGCCACGATGCTCACCGGCGTGGATTGCCTCTCCATTACCCTTATCTGCATAGGCGAGGTGTGGGTTCTCAGGACAACATTATCGGAGACATAGAAGGTATCCTGCATGTCCCTTGCGGGGTGATCCTTAGGCATGTTTAAGGCCTCGAAGTTGTAGTAATCGAGCTCGACCTCCGGCCCCTCAACAACTCCGAATCCCAGCCTCGAAAAGATGGCACATATCTCTCCGTTTGTCCGGGTAATGGGATGCAGGTGTCCCCGTGGGGGCCTTCTACCAGGAAGCGTGATATCGAGAACCTTCTCCTCTTCCGCCTTTCTAGCGGCGAGGGAGTTTGCTACTGTTTGAAATTCCCGAGTCAGGTCCTCTTTTACCTTATTGGCGAGTTTGCCTATGGTAGGCTTTTCCCCCTTGGGTACCTCCGCTAACCTCTTAAACAGAAGGGTGAGGAGACCCTTTCTGCCAAGGTAGCGTTTTCTCCATAACTCCAGTTCGAGGGGTTCCGCGATTGATGTCAACTCCTCTAATGCCTTGCGCTTTACCTTATTGAGTTCATTCTTCACGGTACCGTACCGTCCTCTTCGGCGATATTGCGGCGTGTCTGCTTAAAATTCTACCGAATTTTCAGCAAAAAGTGAAAATTGTAAAAGTCAATATTCCAAAAATGTCTGTAATGGAAGGTCTAAAGTTAAAGTCGATCGTTTAAATCCTACAATTTGCAATTTGCAATTAATCGCTCAATAGCCCAAAGG
>QMLW01000206.1 GCA_003646935.1 Deltaproteobacteria bacterium | reverse complement strand
CTCCATGAGCTTCCCCTCAGCGATGAGCTTACCGAGAGGCTCTCCAGTATTATCCAGGAGCCGCAGATCCATTTCTACGACCACCCCATCCAGATCGGCGTAGAGGAAGAGAAAAACGAGATGCTCTATGGGCTCCGAGCACTGGATTCGGCCTTTGAGTTCGAGCGGCACCGCGGGAATATGCCACGTAATGCGAGGGCTCAGTGCGTGTTGTCGGTCTCCGTGACCCACTCCGGCCTTAAGGATATAGCCAAAAGCGCCCTTGACCAGGTATTCGCCCGATCAGGGACATTCAGCACGATCGATGTATATGTCATTACCGAATCTGATACACAGCGCATCATCTCGGAGATCCTCGCTCCCGCCGCCAAACACTACCTCGAACGCGACGATGCAGGAAAGTTCCTCGAGGTGTTCGGCGTAGATGGATCGTACGGCAGACACTACAGCTTTCTGAAGGCCGTTGCGCCGTTCTGGAGCATCCTAATCCAGCCGGAGATCAAGGCGACCTTCAAGATAGACCTCGACCAAGTCTTCCCCCAGAAAGAACTGGTAGACGAGACCGGTGCGTCTGCATTTGAACATTTTAAGTCGCCTTTGTGGGGGGCACGGGGCATGGATTTCCGAGGAGAAGCCGTGGAACTCGGTATGATAGCCGGTGCCCTCGTGAACGAACAGGATATCGGCAAATCTCTGTTTACCCCTGATGTCCCCTTTCCCGGGGCACCGCGCTCAGCCGATGAGTACATCTTCTTCAGCACGCTACCCCAGGCCCTTTCCACTGAGGCGGAGATGACAACACGGTACAATCAGGATATCCTCGATGGCACCCGTGCCTGCATCCAGCGTATCCACGTAACGGGCGGCACCACGGGAATCCTCGTGGAAAGCCTCAGACGCCATCGACCGTTTACGCCCTCCTTTATTGGCCGTGCTGAGGACCAGGCGTATATCTTCTCCACCCTGCCCCGTCCGGGCACCAGGCTCTGCTATGTGCACAAGGACGGCCTGATAATGCGCCACGATAAGGAGGCCTTCGCTCAAGAGGCGATCCAATCAGCTTACATAGCCAAACTCGTCAGCGACTACGTGCGCATACTCTTGTTCTCCGCATACGCAGAGACGCTTACCGGGGACGTAAAGGGCCTCAAGGATATCATCAATCCCTTTACCGGATGCTTTGTATCCGCTATTCCCGCCACCGTGGTATATCTTCGATTTGCCCTCAAGGCAGCAGCCCTTTTCGCCGAGCAGCGCGTGGATCAGGCAGTCGAGTTCATCAAATCCGGCGCTAAGCGTATCGCTGAGGCCCTTGACTTCACAGGAGGTACGCACAGCATGCTGGCGCGACAATACGAGAAGGAACGCCTCGGGTGGGATCTCTACTATGATACCCTGACCGCCATTGAAGCTGCCCTTAAAGGAGATGACCTCTTTGCGCAAGGCCTGCATAGAAAGGCCCGAGAAATCATCGATGTGTGCATACTGGGATCAAAGTAGACATCGGTCTTTGTTCAGGGCATATGATTGAGGGATAGTATGGGCTTGGTTTTTATCAATCCCAATTGAAAAGAAAGGAGGATACCGATGGATTTGTTCACCGCTATCAAGGAGAGAAGGGCGTGCAGAAAATTCCTGCCCGTGCCGGTGAGTGAGGAGTTGATCGGGAGAATCCTCGAGGCAGCTACCTGGGCGCCATCTCCGCTCAACAGCCAGCCATGGGAGTTTATCGTGATCACCGATCAGCAGTACAAGGAGAGGATCTTCTCCGAGGGCGAGAGATGTCGTCAGTGGGCACTGGAGAAGAGCGGCTGGAAGTGGCTGGGGGACTATAAGGTGGATTTCCTTACCTTCGCCCCGGCCATCATCGCCGTGATAGGAGATCCCAAAAGGACCGGCGTTGATATGTTCCAGGAAGAGGGAACCGTGGCCTACCAGCACGCCTGTGCAGCAGCAATCCAGAACATGAACCTCGCTGCCCATGCTTTGGGCCTGTGCAGTCTGTGGTTTACCCTCTTTGACAAGAAGGCCATGAGGGAAATACTTGGCGTTGCCCCCGAAAAAACGCCTCTCGCGCTCGTGTGTCTTGGCAAGGCGGATGGCGAGCCTCGACCCGTACCCAGAAAGGACGTGAAGGAGAAGACCACCTATCTCCGCTGACCCCTTAATGGAGCATGAGATTCCCGTTTCTGTGAGGAATTACTAAGTGGGTTTGACAGCGCCTATGCCCTAGGTACCACAAGGCTGAGGAAAGGCGCTTCAGCCGCCACTTACTTGGCCCAGCGAGGTCTCTAACGGCTGAAGCGCTTGGGGGGTAGGTTATAAACTTGCAGTCGAAATGGCTTATCCTTTGGCAATTTTTAGTGAGCATAGAGGCTTTCTCCGATATGTACAATCCGGTGATATACTCAATATTCATACAAACACCCCTATTTATACAATGGGGTAATCACCGTTAGGACATTCCCCCTATCTTATTGGGTGAAACTACCTATGTTCCGGCGACCGATTCATATAGGGCCTTGAATTGTGAGCCACATACCACTATTACTATACCGATGGGGAGCGCTTTATCGGGTTAGCACCGACTTATATTGCGGCTCCCAGGTATGTTTCTTGAGGCCATAATGATCACCGGAAAAGGCCGTATGAATGAACCTCTGCAGAGTTTATCAGTAAATATGAATGCAGGTTCTGTAAGGCACCTAAAAGGAAGGAGCGGGGAATGAGCACGTTAATCAAAGGAAATCCGTGGGTGTGGGTTGTAGTACAGGATCCAGGAGGAGATGAGCAATTCCTGGGGCAGCATGACGAGGAAAAGGACGAATCCTTTATACCCATGTTTCTCGAAAAGGAGGATGCCTCGGAATGCCTCAATCATTTAATGCGCGATGAGCGCAAGAAATACGAGGTTCAGGCCATCCAATATGAACACCTGTCATGCGATGCAGCCAAACACGGGTTCAGGCTCTTTCTTTTAAGCAGCGCGGGCGAGATCCTTGAGAAGATAACGCCATAGAATCAAAGATTCGAACTTCTAATTTGAAACTACCTTGAGGCGATATTCCTGAGAAGAGAAATTGTTAGATATACACATGAGGAGATTATTATGGGGAAAGACATCTACCAGAAGCTGGCCCACCATCTGGACAACCTTCCAGGCGGGTTCCCTCCCACCGAGAACGGAGTAGAGTTAAGGATCCTTTGGCGTCTGTTCTCCCCCGAGGAGGCCGAGCTTGCGCTGCACCTCACCTTGATCCCGGAGGAGCCGCGCGTTATTGCACGCCGTGCCAAAATCGAAATCGATGAGGCGGCAGATCGCCTTGAGGAGATGGCAGGGAAAGGGCTTATATTCAGATTACAATTCGGAGAGCGCCCACCCCGGTACATGGCATCCCAGTATGCTATCGGGATCTGGGAATACCACGTGAATGACCTGGACCCGCAGCTGATTCGCGATATGAACGACTATATCCCCGCCTTCTTTGATATGGAGACGTGGAAGAAAGCTCCTCAGCTCCGCACCGTACCCGTAAGAAAAAGCATTGACACCACACGGGAGGTCCTCACCTATGAAAATGCCGAGCTGCAAAAACTATACGGTGCTGAGGCTTTACAGGAGGGGATGGGACTATGGCAGGATACGGCGCAAGCTCTTCGGACCTGAGCCGCCCATGGCCTATTATACCCTGGGCCACTTCAGCGGCGCTCATCTGATACGATCCTATATAGAGGATCAGCCCCTATAGCCTACCAGTCGAATAGGACATCTCGAAGCACCGAAACAAAGTTGTGAAAGATAGTTGTTCTGCTTTTTCTGCCCTCCCGGGTGAGGTCCTTGAACATGCTCTTCCTCAGGCCTCTGGAGAGCTCCAATTGAACCCCCTTGCCGCTCCGGCACCGATTGCAGATGTTCCATTCGCTCTGCCCCTGTATCTCGGGCCTGGGGCTCGGTTCGGCACTGAAACCCGCCTGGATGAGGGATATCCGTATCTTCTCCCCTAGGTCGGTATCGAGACCTCCTACATACACGGACTCCTCATACCCCTCGCACCCATGTAACGCGAGCACGGCCTTAGACCTCTTTACCATATCCACACCCCGGGGCTCATCGAACAACTCCGAGGTGATGTGTAGATCGTCGTTTTTTGCCCTCTTTATCCCTTCAAAGCAGTAGAAGTTATTCACATCTCCAGCAATCGCATCGGCCAGCTCCATAGTGCCCGGCTCGATGCCGCCCCCATGGGGCGCAATGACGGCAACGCCGGAGGAGCCCTCCCTAGCGTGAATCAAGAAGTCCCTCCCCTCTTTTCCCCATATCATAAGCTGCTGGTAGTTTCTATAGTCGCCCATATGCACGTCGAGGATCGATTATGCGAAGCTTTTAAGGCATTCATCGGATCCCTTCTGAATCATTTAGATATAAGACAACATCGGGGGCTAGATGGCTCTTAGGCGATAAATAGGCATTCTAAAAATGTTGAGCCCTTTCTCAACACAACTCACGAAATCGATTGAGTAGTGATTTGGCTTTAGCCTTTATTTTTCTCCTCTTTTTCCATGAGTTCCCGTATCTTCTTCTCCTCCCACTCCTCACCGAGGAATCTGCCCCTGAGAACGAAGACCCTTGAGGCATGAAGCAGAATTGCAATCCCCCAAAAAATCGTCACCCAATAAAACCATAGGCTTCCCGGGCTTGTGACGAGATTTATGATTATGAGAATACTGCAAAGATTAGGGCTTGGATCACCCAGCCGATGATGCACAACCCTACCGCACGTAAGGTAGTCTTGTAATCGAGCGCTTGTCGCACCACAACGACCATGGCCTGACTGAGCGCTCCCTTGTCGGCCTCAACCTCCTCGTACAGGTTTACATCGAGCCTGGCTGCTCGAATAATACGGTCCTTCAAACTCGCCATTAAAGCCTCCCTTAACTCTTTTTT
>QMLW01000205.1 GCA_003646935.1 Deltaproteobacteria bacterium | reverse complement strand
CTAGCTGGATATCTTGAAGGACAGGCTGTACGTCTCTGCCCCGAAGTCAAAGGAGAGGAGATCGGCGCAGACCGTCTTGAGCGAAATCCTGGAGTACCTCGTGAGGATCGTTGCCCCCATTATCCCCTTTACGGCCGATGAGGTGTGGGGATATCTTCCCGCCAACGGAAGGCCCTCAAGCGTTCACGCCGATACATTCCTTCCCGAAAAAGAGGAGCACAAGGATACTGCGCTTATGGAACGCTGGGAGTTGCTGTTGAATGTGCGAAAGGATGTGACCAAGGCGCTGGAGACGGCCAGGAAGGAAAAGGTCATCGGCCACTCCTTGGATGCCTCGGTGCGCCTGGTGCTTCCGCGGAACCTCGCAAGGGATCTAGAGGGCTATTGTGATGAGCTTCGGTCTATCTGCATCGTTTCAACCATGGAATTTGTGGATGAAGGACAGGCCGAGGGAGGCTACGAGAGCCAGGACTACCCTGGATTATTGGTTATGGTCATGCCCTCGCCGCATCCGAAATGTGAGAGGTGTTGGGTTCACGATTCCACCGTTGGGCAAGACAGGGAGCACCCTGCTCTCTGCAAACGATGCGCGGACATCGTAAAGGAATTAGGCCTTAGGCATTGAAAGGGAAGTACGCCGTATTTATCGGGATAGCCCTGATTGTCGTGCTCATCGATCAGGTCTCCAAATCGCTGGCCTTAAGCCGGCTGGAGCCGCACCAGATCATCTCCGTAATCCCCGGATTCTTCAATATCGTGTTCGTGGAAAACAGGGGAATGGCCTTTGGCATCTTCAACCAGACGAAACCGGGGTTTGCCTTTATTTTTTTACTCGCCACAACGATCGCTGCTATAGGCGTTATCATGTTCTTCTTCTGGAAAAAAAGGAGCCACCTATGGCTGACGATCGGGCTTTCCCTGATTCTCGGAGGTGCTCTGGGGAACCTGATAGACAGGATTCAACTGGGGTATGTGATCGATTTTTTGGATTTCTATATAGCCGACTACCATTGGCCCGCCTTTAACATGGCAGACTCAGCGGTAACGGGGGGCACCTTCTGGCTTTTGTTCAACGTTATCAGGGGCAAAAGCCTCTGACATCACTCCTTATCACCTCTGCGTCTCGTTTGTCGTTATATTGATTGAGCGTCTCCCCTGCTGTAAACCAACGACACCCCTTACCACGGTAACGTCGCACCAAATACTATACACTATCTTTTCTGTTTCGACATGATTTCGATTCTGAATTTTGGTCATTCGAATTTGTTTCGGCCTGTCCTGGCGCGACATGACATGGAAATAGTCATGTCTCGACATGATTATGGTCTCCATAGCCATAAACTCAGCCCTCTCAAGCCAGGTCTGGGCCATGGGTTTCGTGCTTAGGATTTCGAAATTACAGGAAAGTCATTTAGCAAACAATTTATAAATTACAAAAAGTTATCCCTTTTAATGACTTTGCCATGACCCTTTAATCCTATGCCAGCAGATGCGCGTTGCCGATCCGTACCCGCCGTAACCCGGCCTCTCTGGCCGCCTCGAGGCATTCGCCAGCCTGGACCTTCGTGGTGGTCGGAAGATCGGACATCATGAACTGAGCTGAGAAGCCCAACAGGGAATAGGGGATATCCGGATCCCAGCCAGAGATAAACGAGGCGATTCGGAAAACCTCTTCGGTATCGATATATCCGGGTACGAGGAGGGTGCTTGCCACGAGCAGCGGTACCTCCGGCCTTTTTTCGATATGCCCTGCCACCATCTTAAAGTTATCCAAGGTCCTCTTATTGGGTGCCTCCCGGGCAAACCCAATCAGCCACGCAGTTGGCCGGCAGAGGATCGTGGTACCACTCCACATTGGCCTTTGCCGTGCCGCCGGCAATCTTGCCCCCCTGGACTGACCTGATGCCGCAGTATCCGGTGTGGCCTTCCGCGATTCGACATGCGTTCGCACAGAGCCTGCAGGTGATCCCGTTTTGATCCCGAGGCGGCATGCCCGGCAGGGAAAACCGTTCACGCGATTTCCGGTGAACCTCGTTCAGGTGATCATCAAGCCCATCAAAGCCCGCGCGAAGACATGGCAGGCAGACCCCAATGGTCCTTGATATGAGCGGAGAAGAGGCGCCACAGCTTCTACATACACCCATGCTGATAAGCCTTATGATAAACCTAAGATTTCCTTCATTCTCCTCGCGTTCTTCACGGCGTAGCCGTGGTAATCGTTGTCGAAGTAAAGGTAGGTGTCCTTTGACCACTGCATGATTTTTTGGGCATATGCCTGCAATTCCGCCTCTGAGTAGTCAGAGGCATAGAGTTGTTTAGAGCCGTGCAGCCTGATATAGGCGAAGGTTGCCGTATCCTCTTCTAGATAAGGGTAGCGGCCCGCGGTATCGGAAACACAGAGGGCTATGTTGTGATCCCTGAGCATATCGATCGCCTTTTGGTGCTCCCAGCTCGGATGCCTCACCTCAAGGACGTACAGGCGGTCTTTCTTGAGGTGCTGGCAAAACCGGCCGAACACCTCCTCGTTGAAGGACAGGCTGGGCGGCAGCTGAAAGAGGATCGGTCCCAATTTCTCCTCCAGCACATCAACGGCCCCATAGAGCCTCTCCAGTGGTTCGGCTGACTCCTTAAGCCTCTTTATGTGGGTGATATATCTGCTGGCCTTTACCGCCCACAGGAAATCATCGGGCGTTCTTTCCCTCCAGTTCTCAAAGGTCTGGGGCTTGGGGAGCCGGTAAAAGCTGGCGTTCAGTTCAACGGTGCTGAAATGGCCCGCATAGAACTCGAGCCACCTCGCCTTGGGACAGTCCTTTGGGTAGAACACCTCAGCCCAGTGTTTGTAATTCCAGCCTGATGTGCCGATGTACATCCGGGGTGACCCTTGTTCGTTTGCCCTTTTCCGTTGTCCCTCATGCATCCCGTCTTCCCTTATCTACTCGTAGGTTGTTGTTTTTTCGTGTAGCATGGTGCCCATCGGAGGGGAGAAACGGTGAATCCGCGTAATGTGCTGACGTACGGGTTATCTTATTGATAATCATTGGATTTTTCAAGGTTTTCCCTGAAACCCCTTGGAATGCCCGGCGTCTTTGTGTATATATTCACAAGCTATGGAGCAGTGTATTGCTCATAAAGCTACGCCATCCTATCTTATCATAAAAGGAACCATGATTGAGAAAAAGGAAGAATACTGGAGTAAATATGCTTCTACGTATACCAGCGATCAGGAATATGTTATCGGAAGGAGGATTCTGCACGACATTACCCGACGGATACATGAAGAGGGTGAACTGGGGGATGTGATAGAGTTTGGCTGCGGAGTGGGATACTTCACCAAGGCGATAGCCAAAAACGCGAGACAGGTGATCGCCACTGATCTCTCGGATGAGATGTTGAATATGGCAAGGGTTCATCTGCAGGGATTTCAAAACATCACCATCCAGAAAGCCAATGGCGAGGATACCCATTTCCCGTCGGCGAGGTTTGATACGGTGTTTGTCGCCAATTTGATACATGTTGTTGATAATCCTATAAGGATTTTACAGGAAAGCCATCAGATCTTAAAGGACAGGGGATTATTGCTCGTGGTGGATTTCACGACCTACGGCATGAAATGGTATGAGAGAATGAAATTGGCCATCAGGTATCTCAGGAAGTGGGGGATGCCGCCGCGCCATGGCCGAAATAGATTATCACCTGATCAGCTTGTCTCCTTGGTAGAAGAGGTGGATTTCAGAACCGAGGAGGTAGGGCTTCTCGGGAATACGACAAAGGCGATCTATTTGAGGGGCAGAAAGCAATAAAGACGGAGGATAGTTGAGCGTAGCAGCAAGCTTCATGCACAGAGTACCATACTTGCCTTTGTCAACCATGCTTGAGTGTGCCTTAGTCCCTTCTTTGGGGAAACTCTTTGGGCTGTCAGAAAAGGATAAAAGAGAGTATAAAGGGAAAAAGGAAAAAGCTTGTCATGAAAAAAGGACTGCAACATTTAGATAAGACAGAGAAAGATGCGGTAAATTCATTTGTGAGAAAGCTAAGGAAAGAATTGGGCAATCAAATTATGAATATCCGGCTATTTGGCTCCAAAGTGAGGGGAGATTTTGAAAAGGATTCCGATATAGATATATTCATTTTGGTCGGCATAAAAGGAGATATAGGAGATAAAATAAGCGATATAGCAGCAGAATATTTCTTAGAATACAACGTCCCGCTAGCTCCTGTTGTTTATAGCTTGTTTGAATATGAGAGGAACAAGGAGTTAGGTTCGTTTTTCTTTGAGAAAGTGGAAAAAGAGGGAGTTGCATTGTGAGCAGAGACAACCTGGCCAATTATAGAATAAGGAGAGCAAAAGATATCTTAATCGAAGCCGAAGACAACTTTAATCAGAAGCACTATGGATTATCGATTAACAGAAGCTATTACGCAATGTTTACCGCAGCAAGGGCCATTCTGGCCCTAAGGGAAATGGACTCAAGCAAACATTCCGGTGTCATTTCATTGTTTAACCAACATATTGTCAAGGTCGGGCTGTTCCCTAAAGAGGTTAGTAAATTTTTACCAAAGGCCAAGGATATCAGGGAGCATGCTGATTATGGTGACTTTGTGGAAATAACCGAAGATGATGCGCAAATACAAATAAGCAGAGCAGCGCAGTTTGTGGAAGAAGCGGAAAAGACAACGCAAGGTATAATTCGAGGAAATCAAACCTGATTCCGAAAAATCCATTTCCAGGTTCCTCGCCCTTGGCACAAGTTCACAAAAATACCGCCTCCTAGATTACATGTATAGTTAATGTCAATGGTATGTGGCGTCAAGCCTCTTCGATAATGGTGAGAATCGACACCATGCCTTTAGCAATCACTAAGGAAAAGATCCCCGTCATTGTCCCTGATATCGCAGGGAAGCTTATACAGAATGGCTATCAGGCCTTTCTCGTGGGAGGGGCCATACGG
>QMLW01000204.1 GCA_003646935.1 Deltaproteobacteria bacterium | reverse complement strand
TGGATCATTGCTTTTAAAACCAACACTCCAATATTCCACCATTCCATTATTCCATGTGTGAGACAATATGGAACAGTCTCAAAAAACCTTTTTAATTTCAATAAGTTGTAGAATTTCCGAGACGTCTAGTTACTCCTCATAGCCAAACTAGAATAAGGTGATTTAAGCATGTTCACACGCCGTTGTTAAGTGAAATTAACGTCCTTTCCGGGCGAATATCCTCGGTTCAAGTAAAATAGGTAGTCTTTAACCAATACCTCCGCCTATCTCTTCCGATGGCATATTTTACCTTGATTGTATAGGCATTTCCCTTTATAAGGGAAAATCCATTTAATCAAGCAATCGATCGATAAAGGAGAACGGAGATCATGTTGAAAGATAAGAAAATCGGGGTAATTGGAACAGGTAATATGGGTGGAGCCCTCATCAGGGGGCTTGTTGGTTCTCGATCGTCGGCTCCCGAGAACATCATCTGCTCTGACATCAGGAAGGATAAGGTGAAATCTATTCAGGAGACCTACGGGGTGCGTACGACGACGAGCAATGTTGAGGTGGTAAAGGGGTCGGACATCATCATCTACTCCATCAAACCCCAGATCATGGCCTCAATCCTGAAGGAAACAGCCAAATACCTGGATAGCTCTAAGCTCGCTATCTCCATTGCCGCGGGCGTTCCCCTCGAGGCCATAGAGGCATGCCTTGACAAGGAACCGCGCGTTATTCGGGTGATGCCAAACATACCCGCCTCGGTGAAGGAAGGTGCTACCGCCATCGCCGCAGGCAAGCACGCCAGCAAGAACGACCTCAAGCTCGCCAAGGCCATTTTCGATTCCGTTGGCAAGAGCGTGATCCTGGAGGAAAACCTCATGGATGCCATCACAGGGCTAAGCGGCAGCGGCCCGGCGTATATATTCTTGATCGTTGACGCCCTTGCCGATGCAGGGGTAAAGATGGGTCTTTCCAGGGAAGACGCCCTGTTTCTCTCAGCCCAAACGGTGTTGGGCGCTGCCAAATTGTTGATAGAAACTAAGGAACATCCCGGCCGCCTCAAGGATAGGGTAACCTCGCCGGGCGGAACAGCAATTGCCGCGCTCCATACCCTGGAGGAGGGGGGGCTGCGAACGACCCTCATCAACGCCGTGGAGGTCGCCACCAAGCGATCCAAAGAGCTGGGCGAGATGATGGTCAAGAACTTCTCAGGGGATGAGCACCGAGGCTCGGAATCCGATCCCAAGACCCTCGAAACTGAATAGGTGCAAGACATACTATGGGAGAAATCAAGAGCACTATCGACCTGGTTCTGGAAAAGACCAATGGCCTTACCCTGAGCAGCGAGGATAAAGAAAAGCTCGCCCAGAAAGAGCTGGAGAAAAAGATCCAGGGCCTTATCAGCAGGTATCTAGATCAATTCATTCCCTTGAGCCGGCTCACCGAGGAGATGGAAAAAATAGCAGGCGCCAAAAAGGACCTCTCAGTGCGGCTCGCCAAAAGACACCTTCTCGCACATCTAGATTTTGACCGCGATAACTCGCATATTCTCTCCGCCCTCGAGGAGATAGCCGACGTTGATACAGCACCCCTTGTGGCGCTCCAAGAGCAGTACCAATCGGAAATAGAAGAGGCTAAAAAGGGCATCACGGAGAAGGGCATTGAAAAGTTGCGGAAGAAGGGTATCTCCGGCTCGGCGGTGGTGCCTAATTTAGGAAGAGATCCTGCCTGGACGCAGTTCCTTGAGGGGCTGCACAAAAGGTACCAGGAGAGGCTCGAACCAATGGTGTTATAACAGCCCGAAATATACCTGCTCAACGAGCGCAAAGTTTCTCGCCACCTGCTCCTTCCCCCTGATGATGCTTCCGTGTCCCGGAAGCAGAATCTCGACATCGAGTGAGGATAATCGCTTGATGCTGTTCTTTAGATGATCGCCGCTGCCGCCGGGTAGATCGGTGCGCCCCACTCCCTGCTCAAAGATCACGTCGCCCGCAAAGAGCGCCTTGCGGGAAGGCCAGTAGATACAGATGGAGCCGGGCGAGTGCCCAGGGGTATGGAAGACCTCGAGTTCCGTACCGCCTGCCTTGAGAGAGCCCTCGGTGAGAAAGAAATCAAAGTCAAACTGAGGATAGCGAGAGATGGTATCCTTAAAATAACGGTATTCCTCCTCGTGTATCGTTACCATGGTCGGCAGCGACGAAAAGGCCTGCACGGCCTCTATATGGTCGGGATGGATGTGGGTGGCGATGATGAGGTTTATATTCTCGAGGCCGATACCCATGGAGCCCAAGGAATTTCGCAGCTCGCCAAAGAGGTGTTGGTGGCCGGGGTCGATGAGGATCCTGTAAGCCCCCGCAATGAGGTAGCTATTACAGTTGTTTTCGGTGAAGGATTGCCAGGGAAACGCATACAGATCATCACTAAGACGCATGGTGCAGTACCTCAACTTTATAGATGATAAATACCTGACTTTTTAGTATAATAAAAGAGGAATTAACGTAATAGATCACAGGGTAAAGCACAATAGTTTTTTCTTAATACCAAAGAATCATGTAGAGGAGGTCTGAGGTTGCCGATCTATGAGTACGCTTGCCAGGTGTGCGGTACGGAGTTTCAATATCTGGTGCTAAACAAAGAAGATGAGGAGCGTCTCCAGTGTCCGGGATGTAAGGGTAGGGATCTAAAGAAATTGGTCTCGCGGACCGTGTTCCACGTCTCAGAGCAGGATCGACTGAGCACCTATGACCCGAATGCCCCGAAGGACGATGCATTTTATAAGGATACGAGGAACATCGGGCTTCATGCAAAGAAGAGAGCGCAGCAGATGGGCGTTGATCTGGGATCCGGTTTTGAGGCAAAGCTTGACCGACTCCGCACCGACCCGGGAAAGGTATTTGATGAAAAGGAGTAATCGTTTTGTGAAGGTCTCAGTATAGTGAATCCGCGATCCGAATACATGACAGGGAGGCCAGAGGAGGACCATGGGTAGAGAGAAGATCTTCATAACCCGACGGATACCAGAGGCAGGGGTGGAGAAACTAAGAACGCACTTTGATGTGGAAGTCTCCCCCTTTGATCGAAACCTCACCCGGGATGAGATCCTGCGAATGACGGCTGGAGCCCAGGGGATGGTGAGTATGGTCACCGACGCTATCGACAGAGATCTGCTCGATGGGCTCGTGGATATCCGAATAATAGCGAACTATGCAGTTGGCTTTAACAATATAGAGATCGACTATGCCCGTGAACGGGGCATAGTAGTCACCAATACGCCCGGCGTGCTCACCGAGGCTACGGCCGATGTTGCCATGGCCCTTATCCTCTGTGTGGCCAGGAGGGTCGTTGAGGGCGATAAGTTGGTGAGAAGGGGGGAGTTCAAGGGATTCTATCCAACCTTCTTTCTGGGCGCTGAACTGAAAAACAAGGTGCTCGGTATCTATGGCCTGGGTCGAATCGGCAGGGCGGTTGCGAAAAAGGCGGTGTGTTTCGGCCTGAAGATCATATACCACGATGTGGAACCCATTACTGAAGGATCGCTCGATTTCCCCACACAGTATGCGTCCTTTGACGACCTCTTAAAGAAATCCGACTTTCTCTCCATTCACGCACTGCTCAATGAGGAAACCCACCACAGGTTTACCCTGAAGGAATTTGGGGCAATGAAAAAAGGGGCCTTCCTCATTAATGCAGCCCGGGGACCGATTGTCAAGGAGGATGACCTTGTCTACGCCCTCAAGAATCGGTGGATAGCCGGGGCCGGCTTGGATGTCTATGAATTCGAGCCCAAGATACATCCGGAGCTCATCGACATGGAGAACGTGGTGCTGCTTCCCCATATAGGAAGCGCAACCATCGAGGTGAGGGAGAGGATGTCCGTTATGGTGGCCGATAACCTGATCGCCTTTTTTCAGGGAAAAACCCCTCCAAATACGGTGAATTGAGCAAAAACCTTTAACCTTATTTTAGAGGATTTTTTATTTGAGTCCCGCTTGCGGGACGTTTCATAAAATCGTAAAGCGATTTTATTACTTGAAGAAAAGATTATAAACGGGTACATAACTACAAAGCCCCCGTAGCTCAGGTGGATAGAGCAAGGGATTCCTAATCCCTGTGTCGGGTGTTCGAGTCGCCTCGGGGGCACCACATCAAGTAAGGGTTTCAGCATTTTGCTGAGACCCTTGCTTGATGCCAAAATCGCTAATTGTAACCTTTTTGTAACCATCGCGGTCTTTGAGGTAGGTTTCTTGCTTATGTGCGGCTTCTTTTAAATCGGCTAATAATTCTCGGTCGAGACTTTATCCTCCGGATCAAAGGTTCTCCCCGTATTTAATGATTGCCTGATGATGATGGGCACAGATTACCAGGGGGATGTGAGATGAAATTGCTCATGATCTACATAGACGAATTTAGATATAAAACCAGCGTAAAGAATCTCGAATCTGCACCTCGTATCGATGAGGAAAAGGTCATTGAAGATGCACTGTTGGGGTTTATACATGCGGAGCCTGAGGATGAAGAAAACCCTTCTTCCATAGAAACAAAGCTCGTCAAAAACCTAAAGTGGGCAGCGAGGAAGAATGAAACAGATACAGTCGTTTTACACTCTTTTGCCCATCTGGCAGAAACAAAAGCCGATCCGGAATTCACCAAGAGACTTCTGGATAACGCCGAATCTCGTCTAAAGAATGCAGGATATGTAACCCATCAAACACCTTTTGGCTATTTCCTCGATCTCGACCTCAAGGCGCCCGGACGTTCTCTTTCCAGGTTATTCAAGGAAATTAAATAGGGGAAGGGGCTCGCACACCTTTGCGCAATGGGCTCCGGAGTATTCCTCATCCTACATTTATCGAGGATGAGCAGAGATTAAATCCTCGAGAAAGTGCCGATCCTTATCGGAGACCTTTACAAAGCAGATGCCCATACCATGAGAGATACTCCGTTCATCGAGCGCTTGGTGATCCGATCGGATAACGTTGC
>QMLW01000203.1 GCA_003646935.1 Deltaproteobacteria bacterium | reverse complement strand
TTTCTATGGAGGTGATAGAGCGCTTCGAGGAGATAGGACTCCTTTAGGCCTATCTCAGGGGCTAGCTCGCGGGCCCGCTCCGTAGAAAAGATTCGGTCCCCTTCGGCTGCGATTCTCCGTATAAGTTCTATGCCTACCTGAGTCTTCTTTAGTTTATGTCTTGTAATCATTGGAGAATATACAATCTTTGCCATTCAAAAGCTAAAATAGTTTTTAGATAATCTATGTCAAGAATTGGATAATGTCAAATCTTTGCTACATATAAGCAGACTATTCGCACCTGGGATATACTTAAAGGGTAGGCATGTGAAAAAGAAAAAAGGCGGGAAGTAGAAAAGCGTTGGTTCCAAAAGGATTCATTAAGTGGTCAGATGTGGGTGAGGCCATTACAGAGGAAGCAGGAAATAATGAGGTCACGACATCAGGGATGGCCGGTTTTTTTTCATTTTGAATGGTAATTTCGGAAGTACCATTGCGAGAGCTATAACTGTGGATCATGAGACCAGGTCGAAGGGGAGATCACTGATGTCCCGCAGGCGTTTTCCGGAAATCAATGTATTCAGCATATCCAGCTGATCTTCATTCCCGCTTTCTTTAACGGAAGAAATCAGTTCGGGGAGTGCCATATGATAAACACAATCAATATCACCGGTACCTATCGCAAGGGATGCAAGTCTGGTAGGCATGGGTTCCGCTGTTACACAAACAATATGTGGGGTTTTTCCTTTACGGTTTCGGATCAGGTTTAATGCTTCTGTCCGCGTATTCTGAGAACGATCACTTCTGATGGTCCACTTACATGAAATACTGGCATGGAGAATCGGTTTGGGATCCTGGTAGTTGCTTTTGCGTTAGGGAGTGAGTCTAGAAAGCTTTCCCTTCCCCAAGATGCCTTTTTTCTCATTGATCTCGGAATCTGAGAGCGGCGTTCTGCCAATAACAATATCTGGTCTGATGATATAGTCACCTCCCAATGCCGCCGCCAGTTCTTTGTGGCTCTTCAATGCAATATCAAGTGCGGCCAGATGCTCATATTGATCAAAAGCTGCAATGCCTATCGAGGCCTGACTTGCTGAAAAGATCCATTTCCCTGGCCTGAGATGATAAAGTAGGCTGAAAGCCTCATTCAGAAAGTGCATTGTCAATTCGGCAAACACAGTGCCGACAGTCTGACCTACTGGTGGACTCTTACGAAGCGGAAAGCCAAGCCTTTTAATCAGACCGGTTGCCAGTATATTGCTTGTTTTACTGCTGACATCAGCAAGGTTTGGAATACCGGATCTCAATCCAAGAATACGTCTACAAATTTTCTTATGATAGGATTTTCTGAGATTTTCTATGTCCATATCAAGCCATACAGTACGCGGTTACAGCACAAGTCCCTAATTCGGCTTAAGAAAGCCGATAATATACTCTTTGTGCATCCTCTCTTCTATCTTGGTGTCTTCTTTCTCATTCTCTCGAACAGGCCCGCCAGCCTTGCTTTGCGAGGCATTGCGGGCAGGCCCGCCTCCCTCGCCTGAGCGAGAGCGATGGCGGGCAGGCATCATCCTCTTATTCCGGTCCAATTTTCGCTGAGTAATACCGACAAGGTTAAAGCCTGCTGTCTTTCCTATCTCAGCGAGGCATTTTGAAGTTTCTGTGTCAATTCCTCGCATAACTGACGATCCAACAACAACAGCAGCCGCCCTCCCAGGTTTTAGAACCCTGAACATCTCAGACAGACATTCTGACATTTCTGTATAATAGCGCATGAGGACATTTGCTTTCTTAGGATCTTTTTCACTTAAGTTAGAAGCAACCCGATGGGAATAGTCCGGCAAATCACGCATCTGGAAATTACTAGTACGTTCGCCGCCCATGTAATCACCCCGCATTCCTGAAAGCGAAGCGATATCATAACCGAACCAAACAAGAGAAAATTTATGTGTTCGCATATAGTCGATGGCATTGGAGGGGTAAGGGGGAGAGGTGACGATAAGGTCTATTGAATTATCGGATAACCCTAACCTCTGTGCATTACCGCAAAAAATATCAGCCCGGCCAGTACTCCAAGCCAGCTGAGTGATGCGCTTTATATTTTTGTTCAGCCTTTTTTGAAACTCCTCACTGGCTGATCGAGGGACTTTATCCCTAAGTTTGTGGGGCCTTGTGTGAGCCAAATCGTATGCCAGGGAAACCCCACCTGATTTCGTTATAATTATCGAGGAGAAGACAATCTCAAAAAAACGCCGCACGTTACGATCAGCAAGTCTTTCGATCTCTTGGATCAAGGCAAGAAGCTCAAGCTGTGTTTGTCTCAAGAACCAATAGTCGACAAATCTCTTGGTTTGCGGGTCAAACCGTGAATCTAAGGTGCTTGTAAGCTCATCCTTTTTATTTCTTAAGGCATAGCTTGATCGATCGATGAGTGATTCCGATTTCCTCATCAGGTCTCCCAGATCCAGGGAAGTAACCTTGACCTTCCCCAGATTCAACGCAAGAGGATCTATGTCGATCCCTATGCCATGCCGGCCAAGGAGCATGGCTTCCAGAACCGTAGTGCCGGAACCAGACATGGGATCAAGCACCTTTTCGCCTGGAAGGGTCAAGGTAGTAATGAATTTCTTTGGTAATTGTGGTGGGAATTTCGCTGGAAAGGCATGAAAATTGTGAGTGGCGTAATTACTATTTTCCCCGTGAAAATCGAAGTTCTCATTTAATAATTTCCGAAATATCTCTCTATATTTTTCGGGACTTATATCCTCCTGAATGTTTATTGATGATTGAGATGGCCTGAACAGATCCAACTGTACAGGTTTGATGGGCATGTATATATTTACCATTTCGATTAAAGATATATTTGATTTTTAGGGTATCTTTTAGATGTAAGTAATATAGGATAGGTGGCTTTTGAGTGTCAACGGAAAAGGCTTCACTGAAAATGCCATCATGCCCAGCATTTATAAGGGGAGCCTTATTTTTTAAAGTTCATCGCCATCGTAGGAACACTTTGACGATAAGGATTGATTTCAGTACACTCAATCGTCTAAATCAGCGCATGAGAATGTTACAAGGATGATCTGTTTTCTTGAGGAACGTTGACTTGTCCATTTAAAATGTAGCTGCTAAGCAAGGAGTGAGATATGAAAGGGAGATTTATCCTGGCATTATGGTGGATACCGTCCATTTTCCTTGTTTGTCCGCTTAATAGCATCAATGCTCAGGATGCCCAGGCCTTGGTGGAGGAGAGTTTCAATTATATGCGGGGTAAGACCTCCGTTTCTACGGTGAGCATGACCATACATCGCACGGATTGGGAACGGGTTATGACCATCAAGGCCTGGACCAAAGGCGAGGATGAAAGCATCTTTTGGATCACTGCCCCCCCAAAGGATTACGGCAACGCTACCCTGAAGAAGGGGGAGCAGATGTGGATCTATAATCCCAAGGTCAACCGCGTGATCAAGATCCCGCCCTCGATGATGTCCCAGGCATGGATGGGCTCGGACTTCTCGAACAACGACATTTCGAAGACCGACAGCCTCCTCCGCGATTATGAACACACCATCCTCGGCACCGAGACCCATGAGGGCAAAAAGGTCTTTGTTGTCAAGTCCATGCCAAAGCCGCAAGCACCGGTCATCTGGGGTATGCAAAAGCTTAGAATCAGGGAAGATCTCATCTTCTTGAGCCAGGAGTTCTACGATGAAGCGCTGCAGCTGGTCAAGGCCATGACCACCCTTGAGATTCAGGTAATGGGAGGGAAGCTGTTTCCCAGGGTATGGAAGATGCAGAAGGCAGATGCACAAGACGAGTACACCCTGTTGGAATATAGAGATCTCGCCTTTGACAAGGAGTTGCCGGAGGGGCTTTTCACCATCTCTTCCTTAAAGAGGTTAAGAAGGTAGGCGATCATGGCCATAGATATAAAGATGGCGTGGCGAAATATCTGGCGGAACCCCAGGCGCACTATTCTCACCATCTCGGCAATTGTATTTGCCAGCACGCTCTTGATCTTCATGTTGTCCTTTCAGTTGGGATCATACGGAACCATGATCAATGCCTCAGTCAGGATACATACTGGGCATCTTCAGGTTCAGGCAAAGGGGTATCAAGATAAGAAGAGCATGCGATTGGTTGTTCCGGATCCATCCGCCGTTGGAAGGCTCATGGAGGGCATTCCCGAGGTGGATGCCTATACCTTCCGTGCCAATGCCTTTTCCCTGGCCTCCTCCGAGGAGCGAACCTATGGGGCCCTGGTCATTGGAGTGGACCCGGTGCGGGAATCGCAGGTGTCATCCCTCCCGCAATTGATTCGCCAGGGCAGTTACCTCGCCGAACATGATACCAATGGGGCCTTGGTAGGGCAGCTCCTCGCCAAGAACTTGAACGTGGGTTTGGGTGATGAGGTGACGATATTGGGCCAGGGACGCGATGGCTCCATTGCCGCCACCGTCGTGAAGGTCAAGGGCATTTACAGCTCCGGCATGGATGATTTCGATCGCTCCTCTCTGCATATTCCCCTCGAACTCTTTCAGGATGTATATTCAATGCGCGGCGCTGTCCATGAGGTAGTAGCAATCGGGAGATCTTTAAGTGACGTCGATGTGATGAAAAGAGCTGCAAGGGCGGGCTTGAGAAGGCTAGACCAGAAGGACCCCTTGGTTGTCCTCGACTGGAATGAGATAATGCCCGGGCTGCTCCAGGTAATCGAGTTGGATCTGGTGGGCGGGATTATCTTTTGGTTCATCCTGATCGTTGTAGTCGCCTTCAGCATTTTGAATACCTTTCTCATGGCCGTCTTTGAGAGGACCAGGGAGTTTGGGGTGCTCATGGCCATTGGTACTACTCCGGGGCGATTGACCAGGCTGCTCCTGATTGAATCCGCTGCCATGACCATGATCGGCATCGGCATCGGTATCATTTGCGGCTGCCTTCTCACCTGGTACTTCCAGGTTCATGGCATAAATCTCGGGGGAGCATCCGAGT
>QMLW01000202.1 GCA_003646935.1 Deltaproteobacteria bacterium | reverse complement strand
GGCAGCTGCCAGCGGGGAGTAAAGCTCAGAACCACACCCATCCCTGAGATTCGGGGCTCTCTGTGTGTGGACACGGTGGCCAATCATGCACTCACCATTACCCCCAAAAGAATCGAGAACTTCTTTAACCGCTCCATTCAGCACTTGGCACGACAGGCTGTGTTTCCCAAAGAGATTCATGCCGCCTGTGATTGCACCCTGTATGAAACCACCAGCAAGTTCACCGGATGTGGTTCGGTCACTCGTCAGCGCAAGGTGAAGGCTCGTGGATATCGGAAAAACGGCGAGCTGAAAGAGCAGGTAACAATAAGGCGAAAGTGGGAACCATTGCCCGATAGAAGCATCTGTCCCCAACGCAGACGAGACGGGTAATGATTTTAGGCCTACTACATATGCCTCCGGCGAAAGGGTTCTAACAAGATCGGGAGGTAGTGGAATAATCTGGAATACGAGGAAGATTAGCAACACCCATGTCTAACAAGGTTTCGAGACACTATATGGTACCTGAAACCACGTTGAGCGGAAACGGGCGATTTCGGTCATACCATGAAATTTCGATAGGGGCTACGACTAATTATTTGAGCTGAAAGCGAATAGGTATGGTGACCCACATCTCAAGCGACTCATCGCCTCTTTTACCGGGATGAAAGGTCCATTTGCTCACTGCTTTTATGGCGGACTGATCAAGGGTCTCGTGGCCGCTCGATTGTGACAATCTAAGTGACCCTACCGTTCCATCCTTTCTTACCAGAACATCCAGGAGCACCGTTCCCTCATAGTTCCTCCGCCTGGCCAACAACGGGTACGGGGGAGGGCTGTTCTTCTTGTAGTTCGGGGTGGCGAAAGTAAGGGGCTCATCGCTGGGCCGAACGGGCGATTGAGCCTCTTCTCCGGCATGGGGCAGATCCTCTCTCTTTGGCGGGGCCTTTGGTATATTAACTATATCGGGCACAAAGGCATACTCCTGATCCGAAACGTCCTTGACCTCCTTTTCCCGGGGAATGTTCGGGGATGGAAGGTAAGGGGGTGCCTCGGCCTTCTTAGGGGGTTCCTTCTTGGACAAAGGCCTTTGCTTTTTAATCCCAGTACTTTCTCTCTTTATAGTCGGTTTTCCGTTTGACTTCTCTTTGGGCTTCCTGGTGATTGAAGTCTTTATCACCGGTCTCTCGGGCTTTGTAACGCTTGTAGGCGGCTTTTCTGCCTTTGAGGGCTTCCTTGCCTCGATTGGCTCGATCACATCCACGGTAAGGGCCTTGGGTACATTTCTTGCCCGCAAAGGCCTCTTGAACAGGTCCAATTCCACCCCTGCGAGAAGCACATGAAGGATGAGGGCGATCATGAAGGCGAGGATGAGGGATCGGCTCACGGCTTGATAGCCTCCTTTGTGGTCTGGAGCGACACCCTGGTAACACCGGCTATCCTTATTTGATCCAGAACCTTTACGAGCAGCTGGCAGGATACCTCCCTATCGGCAAATAGGAGAACCCCCAGGCCCTCCGCCTTGGTGCGCAGCCGCGGAGCGAGATCCTGTAGTGCTACCCGATCGGTATCCAGCATGATATCGCCGCTATCCTTGATGGTCACCGCTACGGTTAGTTTCCTCTCTATCTCTGCCGACGATGAGGCGGGAAGCTTCACGGGCACTCCCCTATGAACCGCCATGGAGAGCATGGCGTAGATGAAAAATACCAGCAAAAGAAACACGATATCGATCAGAGGAAGGATCTCGATTCTGGCCCTCCTCTGCGCCCCGAGATTAACCTTCATGGGATATATCCCCCCTTCTTGGCGCACGAGGCCCCTGTGCCAGCGCTTCATACACTATCTCAAGGCTCGTGGCGTACTTCTCTATGATCCTCGCCGCCTTCTCCACCCTGGAGTTGAAGTAGTTAAAGGGAAACAGCGAGAGGATGGCTATTCCCAATCCCGAAGCCGTGGTGATGAGGGCCTGAGCGATACCGACCGTGACTGCCTGAGGTTCCTCTATCCCCGCGCTGCCCAGCATCTCAAAGGAAAGAATTATCCCTATCACGGTCCCAAAAATGCCCAGCAAGGGAGACACGGTGATTATGGTATCGAGGATGGGGAGGTGGCGCCTCATCCTGTCCAACTCATCGGAGGCCGCCGTTTCCATGGCCTTTGCCATGCTGAATTCCCGGTGAAGAATGCCCGCAACGAGGATCCGGATCACGAAATCCCGGGAACCCCGTATCTTTGTCCTCACTGTTTCCCAGTTGCCCGTTTCTGCCAACGACAACACCTCATTGACCAGGGCCTGATTTCTCCTGCGGTCCTCAACCAGCCAGAAGATCGTCCGCTCGATGATAACGGTGAGCGCTGCCACGGAACAGGCCAAAAGTGGGTACATGATAGGACCGCCTTTCAAGAACAGATCGATCATACTATCTCCTTTTCTACTAGTTCCGCCACGAAGACACCAAGGTATGATAAAGTTTTTAAACCTTTATCTTACGTGCTTCTTAATGAATCACGCTGCAGCAAGACTTTCGGCTAGCTCAAGCCGAGTCGCTACAGGGGACTCTCAAAACATCATGAAAAGAACTTTATTACCATCTTAGTGGCTTGGTGGCTGTGTTGTTCTCTGCCCTCCTTGAAAGAACGGTAACACGGGGGGTCTGGGTGATCGGGTTCTTATCAACCAGCACCGGGCACTGGTAGACCTCGCTGATGGTATCGGTGGTAACCACCTCATCCGGTGCACCGATTCCACAAATCCTTCCCTTATTCAGCAGAAGCATCCGGTGGCAGTACTGCGCTGCCAGGCTTATATCGTGAGAGACAACCATTGCCCCAAAACCCTGGGACCGGGCCAAGGATGAAATGAGCTCGAAGATCTCCACCTTGTGCCGTATATCGAGCTGGGAGGTCGGTTCATCGAGCAAGATGAATTGCGCCTTCTGAGTCAATGCCCGGGCGATGAGCATGCGCTGCTTTTCCCCTCCTGACAACTCATGTATGGACCGCCGCTCCAGATCGAGGATTCCGGTAAGCCGCATGGACTCCCGAGCTATTTCCAGGTCCTCCTTTCCCTCAAAGGGAAAGAGGCCCCTATGAGCAAAACGCCCCATGAGCACTACCTCGAGCACGGTAAAGGCGAATCGAAAGATCGTCTCCTGGGGCACCATGGCGATCTGCTTGGCAACCTCATGCCTTCGTAAGGTTGAAATAGGCCGATTCAGCAGCAAAACCAGGCCGTTATCCGCCTTGAGAAGGCCGTCCATGATCCTCAGCAAGGTGCTCTTGCCTGAGCCATTCGGGCCAATCATGCCCACAAGCTCGCCCCCTTTGAGTTCGAAATCAATGCCTTTCAGACACCACTGCGCGTCATAGCTGAAGGACACTGCCTTCAGCTTTAATCCTGCGTCCATTGGCTGCCCCTCTTCTTCAGAAGATAGATAAAAAACGGTGCCCCCAAAAAGGCGGTTATCACCCCGACGGGCAACTCACTGGGAGATATGATTGTTCGTGCCACGGTATCCGCGGCTATCAAAAACACGGCGCCACCGAGGGCCGAAGCCGGCAGCAGCACCCGATGGTCAGGACCGAGGATCATCCTCATCAGGTGGGGGACAATCAGGCCCACGAACCCGATTATGCCCGAGAAGGAGACCACCACGCCGGTAATCAAGGATATGCCGATGAATGACACCCACTTTACGAGTTCCACTTCCACCCCCATATGAAGGGCAGACTGCTCGCCTCCCACTATCAGGTTGAGGTGCCGAGAGAAGAGATAGATGACCCCTGAAACGATGAGAACAAGCGGCAGGCATATTGACAGCTGTATATATTTGCTCTGCGACAGATCACCATACAGCCAAAAGAGCATGGAATGGAGCCTGCTGTCGCTTGCAGTGGCAATGAAGAACATGATGATCGCCGTAAAAAAGGCGTTGACGATTACCCCGGTGAGCAACAACGTGGACGATTCAAGCCCTCCATGACGGCTGCTGATTCCCATTACCAACAAGATAGTTCCCAACGCGCTCAGAAATGCCAGCAGCGGCACGCCCACGGTAAAGCCCAGACCCAGCACGATACCTCCTATGGCGCCTATTGCCGCTCCGCTGGAGATGCCGAGGATAAACGGCTCGGCCAGGGGATTTCTCAGGAGGACCTGGAACACGACACCACCAAGGGATAGGGTAAATCCAACGAGACCGGCCAAAAGGATCCGCGGTAATCGGATCTTGGCGAGAATCATCGAGGCAGTCTCATCCACCGATCCCATGCCGGCACACCAGCTGAGGATATCAACCAAGGAAACCTTGGCCGGCCCCATGCTCAGGGAGATGAGGGCAACAACAATGAGCACTATCGAGAGGGATGTACCTATGGAGAGCACCCTCAAGGGAGTTACGATCTGATCCTTAGCGCCTCTCATTCCATGCGATCTCCGGATGTATGAGTTTCGCCATCTCCTCCAACCCGTCGATGATCCGCGGCGCAGCCCTATCTATGAGGTCCGAGTTGATTAGGTACACATGTCCCTTACGGACTGCCGGTATCGTATCCCATTGAAACCATTCCCTTCGTGCCCTTTCATGCTCCCCGCTCCTGTCCATGGATGATATAATAATTACCTCGGGCCCCCTCCGGATAACCTCCTCCAAGCTAAGCCGGGGGTAGGTTATGCGCTGACCCTCGGCCATGTTTCGGCCGCCGGCCATCTCGATTATGTCATGGTGTGTCGTGTTGCGATTGACGCTCATAAGGGGCTTCACGTTTATCACCAAAAACACAAGCGGTTTGCCTTTGCCCCTCACCGCATCGGTAACCCCCTGAATCCTCTGCCTCAGGGAGGCAACCCGCACCCTCGCCCTTTGCGCAACCCCACAGAGATCCCCCACCGACTCTATAGCATCCATGATTTCCGTTACCCTTCGAGGATTCAACACGTACACAGGGATTTTAGCTTCTTCCAGCATCTCTACGTCTGCCCTCCTGTTCCCATC
>QMLW01000201.1 GCA_003646935.1 Deltaproteobacteria bacterium | reverse complement strand
TCATTGCTTTTAAAACCAACACTCCAATATTCCACCATTCCATTATTCCATGTGTGAGACAATATGGAACAGTCTCAAAAAAACCTTTTTAATTTCAATAAGTTGTAGAATTTCCGAGACGTATATATTATCTCTATGATGATACGCAAACAGGCCAAGGGTGCAAGGCATAAGGTATGCGTATGGTCTTCATGCGCCTTGGGCCTTGCGCCCTAAGCCACATGTCCAAAGAGATTTGGCTCATGTTTTAACCTACTCTTTATTTGTTGACTTCAGGTGGAGCTTCGTCAGTATGCCGGTTTTCGAATATACAGGCCTGAATAATGCAGGAAAAACATTGAAGGGCATCCTTGATGCGGACAGCGCAGTGGCAGCCCGTCAGAAGCTAAGGGGGATGGGCATTTTTCCGGTTGAGGTGAAAGAGGAGCTTTCAAGGTTAAAGGGTCGCTCTTCTACGACAATGTTCACCTTTAGATCCCTCAAGCGAATCAAGACAGGGGAGATTTACGCCATGACCAGGCAGCTGTCCATCTTGCTGGGGGCGGGAGTGCCTCTCGTGAAATCACTGGAAGCTCTCATAGCGCAGATCACGAACCCAACCTTTAAAAAGATTATGGCCCAGATCAAGGACTCAGTTAATGAGGGAAATAGCCTGGCCTCCTCCCTCTCGCAACATCCCAAAGTATTCTCAAATTTCTACATTAACATGGTCTACTCGGGCGAGGCTTCCGGATCACTGGATGTGGTTTTACTGAACCTGGCGGAATTCGGCGAACGTCAACAGGCCTTACGGAGTCGTTTCAAAGCGGCCCTGGCCTATCCAATCTTCATGTCCTTAATCGGTACTGGTGTGCTTTTCTTCCTCATTACCTTTATCGTTCCCAATATCACGAGTATTTTCACCGAGATGCAACATACTCTTCCTTTGCCAACAGTCATACTTATAGAGGTGAGCCGTTTACTCCAATCCTATTGGTGGCTCCTCGGATTGGCCCTTGTAGGCCTTATTGTAATCGTCCGGCGTGGGAAAAGAAGGCCACGATTTCTGTTCATGTGGGATGGAATGAAACTGAGAATTCCCGTTCTTGGGCCTATCTTTCAAAAGATCTACCTCGCTCGATTCGGGGGAACCCTGGGGAGCCTTTTACAGGGCGGGGTTCCTCTTGTATCAGCACTTCAGATAGTTACAAAGATTATCGATAATTCGCAGATTGCAAGGGTTATAGAAAGTGCCGTCGATGATATCCATGCCGGGAGGGGACTTGCGAGCACCCTTTCGCAGAGCCCATGGTTCCCCTCTATGGTGATACAGATGATCTCCGTTGGTGAACAGAGCGGAGAGCTGGAAGGCATGCTGAATAAAATTGCAGAAACCCATGAAAGAGAAGTAGAATCGAATATTATCGCATTCACATCCATACTAGAACCGGTTATGATCCTATTCATGGGCCTCATCGTTGGTTTTGTGGTTGTCTCTATATTGCTGCCGATATTTGAAATGAATCAGATGATACAATAGTATAGAATGTGGCTTCGCCACCTCAAAAGAAAAAGGAATGAGAAACGCGGAAAAATGGGTAAAGGGGATTTCTATGGAAAATATAATTTCAGTCTTTAGAGCGGCGAAGCCGCGACCTATAAAATTTTGGATAATTCATCCAAAATTTTATTCCGGTTTTACCCTGATAGAACTCATGGTGGTGATTATTATCCTTGGCATTTTAGCAGGCCTCATCGTGCCAAGGATAATGGGCAGACCTGAGGAAGCCCGTCGCATGAAGGCCAGGGTTCAAATAGAGAGCATAGAGACCGCACTGAAACTCTACAAATTGGATAACGGCTATTATCCCACGACGGAGCAAGGCCTTCAGGCCCTCGTGGAACCTCCCTCGGTGGGCAGGCTTCCGAAGAAGTGGAGGGAGGGGGGATACCTGGAAAAGGGCAAGGTCCCAGCGGATCCGTGGGGAAATGAATACGTGTACCTCTCCCCTGGAATTCATCATGATTTCGATCTCACCTCCTATGGTGCCGACGGTCAGCCGGGAGGCGAGGGCAATGATCAGGATGTCAATAACTGGGAGCTGGAATAATCTCTGGGCCTCACAAAAAAAATTATCATGCAAAATCAAAATTAAATGGGAAAACAAAATAGATTTGCACTCTTCACTCTTCACTCTTCACTCTTCAATGGCGAGAAACGACGGGGCTATACCCTAATAGAGCTGACGGTTGTTATTGTACTGATTGGCATGATGCTGGCGATAGCCATACCCAGGATCCGGTATTCTCTGCTCACTGATAACCTCAAATCCGTGACACGGCGCATGATCGGAATTGTGAAGGAGATAAGAAACGACGCGGTCAGGGAGCAAAAAGCCTATTTTTTATACCTTGATCTTGCATCAAACAAGGTGTGGGTAGAGTCTCAGGGGATGGGCCAAGAGGAAAGGGCAATGACAAGGCAAAGGGCATTCACATTTCCTGAGGATGTAAGAATCATGGATGTATGGCGAGAGGAGCATGGTAAGCAGGTAGATGGCGAAGTAGTAATTAGGTTTACCAAGAAGGGGTATGTAGAACACACGGCGATCCATCTCGGCGCAGAGGATGGCAGGGAGTTTACCCTGATCCTGAGCCCCTTTCTCGGAACGATTAAGGGCTATGATAGGTACGTGGATATTGAAGCTATGTAAAGAATGGAGTGATGGAGGAATGGAGTGATGGAGGAATGGACTTATAAAAAGCAATTATTGCAATACTCTAATGCTCCAATGCTCCAATCCTCCAAAAAGATTTCGGGTTTCACCCTGCTCGAGGTAATGATTGCGGTGACTATTATCGCCATTGTTTTGGTGGCAGTTTTCGGATCGCAGTCTCAAAGCCTGTCCCTTGCAAATGATGCGAAATTCAATACGACTGCCGCGCTCTTGGCCCAAAGAAAGATGGCTGAAGTGGAGATAGGGAATTTCCAGGACTTAAGTTCTTCTTCGGGGGATTTCGGAGAGGATTTTCCGGAGTATCAATGGGAGCTAACCGTAAGCGAGGTACCGCTCCCAGGAACTGGAGAGGTGGAATATCTCAAACAAGTGGATTTGATTGTTTTCTGGGGAGACCAGGATCAATACCGATACGGGCTGAGGTTATACCGGTTTGTGCCCAGGGCTAGATAAACAGGTTTTCTCAGAGCGATAGAGGGTTTTAATAATCATGCATAAATTGAAGAGCATTTGTAGGTATGGCAATATGGAGCGCTGGAGAAATGGAGCGCTGGAGAAATGGAGAAGCACAAGCCAATTATTACATTTCTCCGGTACCCCAACACTCCCTTTCTCCGATTCTCCGCTTCTCCGATTCTTCAACGGGCATGCCGGGTTTACCCTTATTGAGATCCTGATCGCTATCATGATTTTCGCTACCCTCCTCACCACTATCTATACCTCGTATACCGGGACATTCAGGGTGATTGAGGACACAGAATCACAGGCGGAGATCTACCGGATGGCGAGAATCGCCATGGAGAGGATCCTGGACGATCTGGAATCCGTGTACATTCAAAAGGGCAATCAGCACACTAGCCCAGAAGGGGAGGAGGGAAACTCCCTTCAATTCCTCGGAGAAGAGCGGGAGATTATGGGTCGACGCGCCGACACACTTCGATTTACCTCAAGAGCTCATATCGATTTTAGCGGAAAAGATCCCGGTTTTGGAGTAACGCAGATCGGCTATTACGTTAAAGAAGGCAACGATGGAGAGGGTTTCGTTCTCTATAGGAATGATAATCCTCGTTTTACGCAAACCTATCCCTTTGATGAGGAGTCCGGCGGATTGGTGTTATGCGAGCGATTGGCCTCTGTAGCATTCACGTACTACGGAGAAGACGGGGGTGTATCCACCAGTTGGGATTCTGCCAGCAAGGGCATGGAGAAAAAAATACCCAAAGCGGTTTCCATCACGTTAGAGTTCGAAAATATCTTGAATCCGGAACTGCCTATCACATTCATGACCAGCGTCGCCCTACCCATGGAGCAGGCATACCTATGATACATGCACCTTTGGGTAACAGAGGCATAGCCTTGATCCTTACGATCTTAATCGTAAGCATGATAGTAGCGTTAACGCTCCAGTTCAATACCTCAATGCGTTCCAACCTGCATGCGGCTTCAAACCTATCAGATGGCATAAGGCTTGGCTGTATTGCCCGCTCGGGATTCAACGGTGCTCTCGCGGCGCTTTATGCAGATGGTTCCTCGGGGGTTGTGGATACCTTGCGTGATGATTGGGCGTACATAAGAGCGTTTTCCGAGGCCTCTGCTTCGCTGTTCGAAGAGGGATACTTTCTCGTAGATGTTATGGACCTTTCAGGGAGAATCCAGATCAATCTACTGGTGAATGAGCAGGGAGACTATAATGATGCCCAGAGGAATATCTTGCTGCGCTTATTGAGTTTCCCCGAATTTGGGCTTGATGCGGAGGAAGCGGAAAATCTCGTTGACGCTATAAAGGACTGGATTGACGAGGATAATGAGGTGACGCGCTTTGGTGCTGAGGATGCCTATTACATGACATTGGAAAAGCCCTATCCCTGCAAGAATGAACACTTTGAATTTCCCGAGGAGTTACTGCTCGTACGAGGGATGACGAGGGAGCTGTTTTATGGCACGGAGGAGAGCCCCGGTATATCGCGCTATTTGAGCACCTATGGAGAGGGCAAGATTAATATCAATACGGCAGATCCCATGGTATTACGGGCACTTTCCGATCGGATAGATGAGGAATTAGCAGAGGAGATGGTTGCCTACCGGATGGACGAGGATAATGACTTATCAGATCCGAATTGGTACAAGGGGATTCCGGGAATGGGCGATATCAGCATCCCAGGCGATTTGATTACCACCGCAAGCAGCCATTTTGAGATCATCTCAGAAGGGATCAAGGATACACTTCGAAAGCGTATAACAGGCATTGTGGAAAGAAAAG
>QMLW01000200.1 GCA_003646935.1 Deltaproteobacteria bacterium | reverse complement strand
GAGCGAGCCCTTATCCACCCTGTCTAAGTCCAGAATATAGTCCATCTGGAACCCCATTTCTCGGAGTCAAGACCCCAGGCCCAGTTGGGTTATGGGAGCACTGAAGCTTTGGGATGATAGATCAAACTTACGCATTCAGTGCCCCCCTACCCTGGCTACGCGGCTCTCTTCACGATAGTGACCACACCCGTATCACCATCGACCTTGATAGTATCCCCGGTCTTGATGACCGACGTGGCCACCCCGGTACCCGTTACCGACGGCACACCGTATTCCCTGCACACAATCGCCGCATGGCTCGTAAGGCCACCGATATCGGTGACGGCGGCCTTGATCTTGGTAAACACCGGTGCCCAGGAGGGATTGGTCGAGGGGCACACCATGATCTCATCGGGTTGAACGTCCACGATCTCCTTGAGCAGCTTCAGCACCCGGGCACGCCCCTCCACAACGCCTGCTGAGGAGGCAAATCCCTTGACCTCCTTGACCTCCTCCGCCTTAGGCACCTCCATGCCCTTTAGCCACTCCTTGACCTTATCGGTGGTTACGCCCCACAGCATCACGGTGAAGGGTTCCGCTACCTCCTCGGGCGGCACCCCAAGGGCGGGCATCGGGGACCACTTTCTAGCGGCCTCGAGGATCTTCCGTCTCTTCTCTGCCTTGGCCTTGTAAAACCCGCCTCGTAGCGGTATATCCACACCCAAGGCCCAGCCAGTGGATAGCTCGGTGAGCATCTCGGGTATCTCGTAGCGGTTGAACATAAATATGTCGTCTACTTCATTGAGCAAACCATTATCCACTAAGAGCCTCCCGATCTCCCGTATCTTCTGAAACCATATGGTGTGAAACCAGTGTTCCACCCAGAACAGGTGATCCTCGGCATACCGATAGATGGTTCTGATCGTCTTATAGGCATCATCAAAGGATTTCCTGTCCTCATCGGTCTTGATCAGGTTCCGATACTCTTCGACGACCTGGTCCCTCTGCTTGTCGATCTCATCGAGGGAGCGCTCGATCGTCTCTCCCCTCTCAAGCCTCTCCACATAGCTCTTGATATACCCATAGGGAAGATTCAGGTTGGTGATCCAGCTTCCCTCATAGTGGAACCAACCGCTGCCGCATGATACATAAAACCACGGGTCTTTCGCCTTATCGAACTCCTCGAGCCACTGTCTCCCGTCAGGGACCTTTTGAAGCTCAGTCACCTTCTGCTGCGTGGACATATCGTTTTTAAGAATATCCGCCACGCCTCGCGATGAGACTGCCAATCTGGCGAGCCGGCAAAGTTCCTCTTCAGGTCGGAACATGGATACATAGGCCCCCGCCACCATCTTGCCGATGGCGCTCTCGCTGATACCGGGAAAGAGCTTTCTCGATACATCACCGAACATGAGGTAAGCGAGATAGGTCAAATTCAGCATCTCAAAATGATACTGCCAGCCCTTGAACATTTGGCTTACGAGCGTATTGAACGCCTCAATGAGCTCGTAGGATACATAATATCCCCTGGGAGCGGGCAAGACCTGGTCTTCTGAAACGAATTTCGGCAACTCCTTGGGGATCTCCACTGCTGCCATCTCCTCGCCCAGGGCCTTAAATTTCGTCAGCCACTTCTCCCATAGCTCATTGTAGTGCTCGAACACGTAGAACACCCGCTTTTCAAAATGCTGTGCCTTCTCCCCGATGACATCATCTGGTGGAGGATTTATAGCGCAGATGTACATGTAAGGACCGACCATTCTTTGGGCAATACCCTGAGCCGGGGGAATACAGAATACTCTGGTGGTGTACTGCGAAAGGGAGATCTGCCAGGCCTCCTGAAAGATTAGATCCAGGGGCGGCATTGGCTCAGGTGCGTGAATCTTGTCCTGATACCAGAATTGTTGTTTCTCCCAGTCCTCCCGTTCTTTGGAGAAAAGGTAGTGAGACGGGTACATCTCCTCCCAGCCTTTCAGCTCTTTTGGAACCTGAAACTCATGAGGATCCGGAAACCTTGCTCCTTCTTGCTTCGCCATTTTCCCCCTCCTTTTAAGGTTAAACTAAGTTCAAGATGATTGAAACAACCAAGGAACATCACATGAGTATAGATACTCGAGCATCGGGAACATGGCAGGTGGATAGCGTGCGATCAGAGCGCGGAGACAATGGAACTTGCGATACGCCGATCAGGTCGAATGCAGTAGTAGCGATGAGAGCATCGAATCGGTGCTCAACGTAAGGCTTACCATTTCTCTTTTCGAAAAGACTGTCAATTTCATTTTTCTTATGATAATCATAACTTTCTTTTATAATTATTTTTACTTCATAAGCTTTATTTAAGCTATGATCAATCTCAACCACCTCAGGGTATTCTACCAGGCGGCACGACATCAAAACTTTTCCCTTGCCGCGAAGAGCCTTTACATCACCCAGCCTGCCGTGAGCGCACAGATCAAGCTCTTTGAGGAAAGCTTCAATCTGAAGCTCTTCAAGAAGAGGGGCAGAAAGGTATATCTCACCGATGAAGGGCAGGCCCTCTTCGAATACGCCCGGAAGATCTTCGAATACGAGAGGGAGATAGAGGATGCCATAGAGGATATGAAGGAGCTGAAGCGAGGTATCCTGCGTCTGGGCACAACCAAGACCTACGCACGCTATTTTATGCCGTTTCTCATATCCAAGTTCCGAGAGGCCTACCCCCATATCAAAATCTACCTCGATGAAGGCAGCTCGCTGGATATGACCAACAGCCTGCTAGAGTTCAGCAACGAGCTCGCAATTATCGCCAAGATCGAGGATAATGCAGATATCTGCTTTCTGCCATTCAGCCACGAAGAGCTGATTGTGGTGCTCCCCCCTCACCACACCCTTGCGCACAAGAAAGCGGTGTCGATCAGCGAGCTCGCGGAGGAGCCGGTCATCATGAAGGAGAAGGGGTCGGGAACGAGGAAACTGGTAGGCGACCTTTTCCGTCGAGAGGACCTGATCCCTGATATCCTGATGGAGACAAGCAACACCGAGTTCATCAAGGAGCTTGTCCAACGAGGTGACGGCATTGCCTTTCTCGTAAAGGAAACGGTGATACGGGAGCTGATGGAAAAAAAGCTGGCGGCGGTTCCCATTAAAGACGCGGGGGCCTTCCTGGATGTGAACATCGCATACCTGAAAAATCAACATCTCTCTCCCCCGGCCCAGGCCTTTCTTAATATGCTCCTCAAGATCACCCAAGAAGAGGGACCAGACCTAGGAATCAGGAACATTATGGCAGATATGTTGGCCCACTGGAAATAGCGTACCTCCCGCCCCCTATCCGGCAATCCCGTAGCAGGGGCTTTTCATGGAATCATCCCATGCATAAGATCGGAGACCACCCTCGCAAAAGAGGGATCATTGATATGATTGTCCAACTCTGTGATCCCGATCTGAGGGTTCAAGCATCGTTTCAATTCACCGATGAGTATATCGCTCATCAAAGGGTCATATAACGGACCCCCTTCACAATCAGCCTCTGACCAACCCCTGGTTGGGATAACCACCTTGTAATTGGAGGATGCTTGATTGAGCTTCTCCGCCACTTGACGAGCGAGCACTATCGATTCCCTCTCATTAAGACGGATGGCCGAGCGAAAATCGTAGAAGAAGATCTTCCGATCCTTGAACTGTTCCGGGACGTTGTGGCGAGTGAACTCCAGCACGGCACAATCCAAGCCCCCAGGTATAACCAGCCGTGGAATATCGAATCCCTGAATCGGCATGAGCCTTTCTGGGCCGATCCCCCGGCAGTACCCGTTCATCAACTCATCCGCCAGCTCATGGGTCGCGAGGTCCACAATACCGTGAAAGAGTCCCTCACGCGCCAGGTCTTCCATGGCCATGCCGCCGGTGCCGTTTGCATGGAACGCGATAACCTCATATCCCATGCCCTCCAAGGCCTGCTTGATGCCCTCAGCCGCCCTGGTAATGAAGCCGAACATGGTAAGGGCGATTCGTTTCTTTTCCCCCTTCGGTTTCCACCGGCTCTCCACCATCCCACACACGGCCCCGGCCGCTCTGTCAAGGATCTCTCCCAGGATGCTGTTTACCCCCAGGATATCCACCACGCTGTGCATCATAGTGATGTCTTTAGTGCCAACGATATCTTTCATATCACGTGATGCCACGGTGGAGACCATTATCTTGGGTAGGCCCAACGGCAGTACACGCATGATCCTGGTACCCAGGTGTGTTCCCGTTCCCCCTCCTGCGGAGATTACCCCGCAGATGTGCCCTTCCGAGTACAGCTCACGGACCAGTTTCTGTGCTCCTGCGATTACCGCCCGGATAGCCTCATCCCTGCCCTGACTCCCCCCCTTGTCATGCTCGAGCAATTCGATATAGAGATCCTTATCGGCGGGGAAAGGAGATGGGCTCTTTGTGCCCACATGAATGGTGAGGGTCCTGTAACCCCTCAACTCAATGCACTTTTTAAGAAAGAGATGCTCTTCGCCCTTGGAGTCAAAGGTTCCTACAACCGCAATTGCAGCGCTCTGATTCATGGTTGCTCCTTTCAGAAGATGCTCATATCGTTAGCAGTTTCCATCAGGAAATGGCTTTCTTCAGCTGAGCGTCGTTCTCCGCGGGTTTCCGCCTGCGACGTACCGACCTCCCTCAGCCTTTTTTCCCACCATAGGCCTAAATGGATTTGATTTGCTTGAAATATGCTATAGAATTATAGCATCATTCATCAATGAATGGATAAGGCTTTATCTGTAACCGGGATTTTAAAGGAGATCCGAACAATGTCGCATGAATCAGCCTTTCTCACCATCACTGTTGATAAGAGCCATATTATCACCATAGGGGAGCGGCTTTACGAGCAGAGCATCGAGCTGATCAGGGAACTGGTCAATAATGCCTACGATGCGGACGCTACGCGTGTGGACGTGACGGTCACCGACACCGAGATCACGGTCGAGTATAATGGTGAGGGAATGGACATGGAGGGGCTCTCGAGCAATACTTCAATGTTGGCTC
>QMLW01000199.1 GCA_003646935.1 Deltaproteobacteria bacterium | reverse complement strand
TATCCATATTTTGGAATTTATTGTTGAAATTTGAGAATTTTTTATAAGAAATAATTTACTTAAAATTAATATTTTAAAAATAAATCGTCAGTAAATTGTAAAAATAAAACTAATTGCTTGACTCAAAATAAAATATATATTTTATCATACATTGTAAAAGACCGTAATACCCACGCCCACTTTTCAACAACCCAGGGAAAGGAGAAGCCCTATGTTTATGAAACCTGAAAAGATTATCAATCAATTGCCGAAAACCTTGGCCCAATCCAGGAAGCTTGCCATGGCGAACCTGGACTGGCTCATCAATCACGTGCATCCATATTTTTTCATCACCTTTGGCCCTGAAAAAGAGGCCCTTTTAAACCTCTGCATAAACCTGCATACGCTGGGCGAGAACCACCAGCTTACCTTGAGGGATACCGACGAGAAATTGATTATAGCAACGCTCAACAAGCCCGGAACCCTTTTTCGTACCTTAAATGCCCTCACTGATAAAGCGATAATCTATGAGGAGATGGTTCATTCCAACACGAGCCTCCCCGGTCAGGAGTGCCAGCTAGAGATTCAAAAATTTCACTTCCTCGCCGATAAGCAACCCCAGGGGCCAATCTCATTTTTTCGAGGCAAGGGCCGCATTCGAAAAGACCTTCAGGAACACTACCCGCAATTCAATTTCAAGGAATTTGACACCGTTTTCTCCTACTTCCTCAACAACAACCCCGACTATGTCATGCTCTCTCCTGCCATACGGGTAGCTAGAGCGATGTGGCTCTATCAATCCGCGATCAGGCAGGGCGGTGCATTTTTAGATATTGAGCCCACCATAGATGAAAGGGGGCAAGCGGAATCAAGGCTTACGTTCTCCGTTATAAATCCCCTGGTCAGGGGGTATATAGGACAGGTCATTGAAATATTCTTTCGGTTAAATATCGCCACCCGAAGAAATTATATCCTGGAGATAGACGACGGCACCCAAAAGGTCACCATCCTCACCGCCTACATCACCACCAGGGATGGGGAGCCTATCAAAAAAGAGATGCCGCTTTTTTCCTCGATAGAAGCAGAGCTCTACAATACACGGGTGATCAATATTCAATCCAGAACCTATCGCGATATGGTTGTGGGCAATGTTTTCACAGGGCCCGAAGGAAGCCTCCTGAGCGCGATCGACACCTTTGTTCACACCAACCTGGCGCATGCCGCTCCCTACAGGTTCAGCGTGGAAGAGACCCAGGATGCCTTCTTTAGCCACCTTCGGCTCACTCGGGAGATATTGAACCTCTTTGGAAAAAAATTCCACCCCGACCCCGAGAAACGCCTGGCTCAGGGGGCGCTGGATGATGAATACCAAAGATTGCAGTCCCTGATCGAGGAGTACAACACCGGTCACGCGATGGTGGATGAAACCAGAAGGATCATGTTCAGCGTTGCCCTGCTCTTCGTGCGCTATACCCTGAAGACCAACTTCTTCGTAACCCACAAGAAGGCCCTCTCGTTCCGACTGGACCCTAAGTACATGGAACATCTGCCAAAGGAGATAAGGGACAACCTTCCCCTTGACTCGCCCTTTCGGGTCACCTTCTTCTATCACCGTGTCGGGTCGGGCTATCACTTCGGTTTTTCCGACATCGCCAGGGGAGGCTTTAGAACTATCATCGCCAGGACCAAGGATGACTTCGAGTCGTCCATGAGCACCATCTTCAAAGAGGCCATGGTCCTCGCCCATACCCAGCACCTGAAGAATAAGGACATCTACCAGGGAGGTTCGAAGATAGCGATCGTCATGAGGGCCTTTGATTTAAAGGGGCAGGATAAGGTTACTAATCGCCTCTATAACCTCCAACGTGGTGTGATAAACGCCTTTCTGGACCTATTCGTCACCAGGGATGGGAAGCCTGTGGATCCAAAGGTGGTGGATTACTATGGTGAAGACGAGCCCATCGAGGTGGGACCCGATGAGAACATGCACGACTCCATGATCGAATGGATGGCGGAGCGATCAAAGGAACGGGCATACATCCTCGGGGCAGGCATCATCTCCAGCAAAAAGATCGGTATCAACCACAAGGAATACGGGGTCACCTCTCTCGGCGTGTGGAAATTTCTTGAACGCTCCCTCAGGGAGCTAGGAATCGATGCGCACGCGGATCCCTTCAGCGTGAAGATTACCGGCGGCACCAACGGGGATGTTGCTGGAAATGAGATGAGGTTACTACTCACTCATTGTCCAAAGGTTCAGATCACCTCAATTACCGCTGGCTCCGGGGCTATATACGATCCAAAGGGCATAGACAAGGAGGAGCTCAATAGTCTTATTCTCAAGGAAAATGTCGATAAGTTCTCACCGGATCGTCTCAATGAGGGTGGCTTTATCCTCTACGCAAGGGAACAGAAAAAAGAAGGCCTGGTCGATCTCTTCAAAAAGGTAACACGAGATGCGGATGGCATGAGAGAGGAGTGGGTATCATCGGATGAGTTCCACGCCCAGTTCGAGAACCTCATATTCTCCCACTACAGCGATGTATTCATGCCGTGTGGGGGTAGGCCTGAAACCATTCATATGGGTAATTGGCAGAATCTCTTCGATGCACAAGGTAATCCCACAACCAGGGTTATCGTTGAGGGCGCCAACTCCTTTATCTCTCCAAAGGCGAGGGAGGAGATCCAGAAAAAGGGCATTATCATCTTGAAGGATGCCTCAGCGAATAAGTGCGGCGTGATCTGCTCCTCCTACGAGATAATCGGAGGGTTAATCATGAAGGACAAAGAGTTCCTCCGCCATAAAGAGGCCTATGTGAGCGATGTGCTGAAGATCCTGGAGAAACGAGCAGTCGATGAATCAGGCCTGATTTTTCGACGTCACGGCCAATCCCAGCATAAGGCCCTGTACACGGACATTTCAGATGAGATTAGCCGCGAGATCAACGACCTGACTGACAGCGTTTATTCCTACCTGCTGGCGCATCCGGAGGTGGTCGTGAAACCGCCCTACGCCAAGGTGCTGCTGCTCCATCTGCCCGCCTTTATCAGGGAGCAAAAGAAATTCCGAGACCGGGTAAAAAGGCTTCCCCTCAAATACAGAATCGCCATGGTCTCCACGGAGATCGCAACCAGAGGCATCTACCATGGTGGCCTCGAGGTTCCCTTCGAGGACAAGGTGGAGCAATTCGTGAGGAAGACAAGCAGTGAGATCGGAACCTGATTAACGAGAGGCTCGGGGGTATAGGAGGTATAGTCCACTGAAGGTCTCGTTTCCTCGGTACCCCACAGGAGGTCCTATACAGGGCCCCTGTGGGGCCATCGCTCTATTTCGTCGCCTTCCTCCATCTAGCTCTCCGGAGACCCCTTTCTTGCCTGCATCCCGTTCCCACAGAAAGATAGACGATAAAACGCCAGACAAGCATGAGAATCTGCTTCCGGGTCCTCGCTGGCCCATGGGTTCCCGGACCTCCAACATTATCTTGCAAAAGAAATCGGTCCGTGTAATATGAATGATTTTTTATCCGCAAACGCAGAAAAGAGGGCGGACAGATGATCTTGATTATCGATTTCGGTTCCCAGTACAACCAGCTCATCGCCAGGAGGGTGAGGGAGCAGCATGTATACTGTCAGATAGAGCCCCCGCACATCGATCTTTCCCGGATCCGATCACTAGCCCCCCAGGGCATAATCCTATCGGGAGGTCCGGCGAGCATCTACTGGAAGGGCAGCACGAAACTCGATCCTCATATCTTCAGCCTCAAGATCCCTATCCTGGGCATCTGTTACGGCATGCACTATATGATGCACAGCCTGGGCGGAGAGGTGGAGCCCACGACCAAGCGGGAATATGGCCTTGCCACCTTGAACATCCTCGAGACCTCGGGAATCTTCTCCGGGGTTTCCCCTGAAACCTCCTGTTGGATGAGCCATGGAGATGTTACCTCAAGGCTGCCAGAGGGATTCGCAGTAACTGCCTCTACGGAAAACACCCGAATCGCTGCAGCTGAAAATCATAAAAAAGGTCTCTATGGGCTGCAATTCCATCCCGAGGTAGCCCACACGCCTGAGGGCAAGAAGATGCTGCGCAACTTCCTGTTTCGGATATGCCGCTGCGAGGAGACCTGGACCATGAAATCCTTTATCGGACGAATAGTGGATGAGATCAGGGAGGAGGTAGGGGGAACGAGGGTAATCCTTGGGCTCAGCGGAGGAGTGGATTCCTCGGTCACAGCCGCGCTGCTCAATAGGGCCATTGGCAGGCAGCTCACCTGCATCTTCGTCGACAACGGCCTCCTGAGGAAGGGGGAAAGGGAACGGGTCACGGGTTTATTCAAGGATCACCTAAAGGTAAACCTGAGGCTTGTTAACGCCAGAAAGAGGTTTCTCGAGCCCCTACAAGGAGTAGTGGATCCCGAGAAAAAGAGAAAGCTGATAGGCAAAACCTTTATCAAGGTATTTGAGCAGGAGGCTCAAAGAATAGGGGGCGTCGAGTTTTTGGCACAGGGAACCCTCTACCCGGACCTGATCGAGTCCAGGTCTGCCTTTGGTGGCCCTTCGGTGATCATCAAGTCTCACCACAACGTGGGTGGGCTCCCTAAGAAGATGAATCTAAAGCTCATCGAACCCTTAAAACACCTGTTCAAGGACGAGGTGAGGCTGCTGGGCAAAGAGCTTGGGCTCCCGGGCGATCTCATAATGCGCCATCCCTTCCCCGGGCCTGGGCTTGCAGTAAGGATTGTTGGCGAGGTAACCCCAAAACGACTCTCCATTGTGCGGGATGCGGATCATATCCTGGTCGAGGAGATAAAAAAAGGGGGGTATTACGGGAAATTGTGGCAATCCTTTGCAATCCTGCTGCCACTCAAAACCGTGGGCATTATGGGGGATAAGAGGACCTACGAACATATCGTGGTCATCAGGGCCGTGACCAGCCTCGATGCGATGACCGCTGACTGGGCCAGGATATCCCATCCCCTGCTGGCCAGGATCTCAAACCGTATTATCAATGAGGTGAAGGG
>QMLW01000198.1 GCA_003646935.1 Deltaproteobacteria bacterium | reverse complement strand
GATGAACCTCTCCTACCTTTTTATCGCCCACGATTTAAGCGTAGTGGAACATATCAGCGACCGGATAGCCGTCATGTACCTGGGCCGCATTGTGGAGCTGGCCACAGATCGGGAACTTTATCAGAACCCCCAGCATCCTTACACGCAGGCGCTTATGTCAGCTGTTCCCATTCCAGATCCGGAGGTTAATAAACAGCGTATTCTCCTGGAAGGAGACGTGCCGAGTCCCTTGAACCCGCCTTCAGGCTGTGCCTTTCATACCCGGTGCACAGTGCGCGAGCAAGAATGCGCACATCAGGAACCCATATTTCGGGACCTGGGGAATGGTCACTGGGTCGCCTGTCATCTCAGATAAGGAGGCTTAACAGATAGTAATACCTATGCCAAATCTTCCGGTATCTGCCTTTTGATGTCTGTATGAAAAGAATAGATCGGGATTATGGCTGGTACACCTCATTGCCATTTCTATGTTTTTTCTATCTATACCTGCATGAAGAAGCTGCTCTAGATTCGCCTTCCATAGGTCAAAATAGCCCTTACCATCTTTGGCTTCATTTATAATGTATCCTTTCTTTGTCTGGAATACATTTTCTACCTGAGAGATAACTTCAGGGCCAACCTTATAACAACATGGTCCGATTGATGGCCCTATTCCAACCATAATATCCCGGGGCGATGAACCAAAGGCTTTTTCCATGGTCTTAACAGTATTGAGGGCAACAGATTTTAGCGTACCTTTCCACCCCGCATGGCAGACTCCTATAGCCTTTTTTACTGGGTCATAAAACAGCATCGGAACACAGTCAGCCACAAGGATTGTAAGACAAATATCTGGTACATTGGTCACCATGGCATCTGTTTCATTGATTGCCTCTCTATGATGAGTACAACCTTTGCCCTTCGATTCTTCTGGTATGATTGTAACATTACCAGAATGGATTTGTCTGGCGATGGTAAAGTGGTTTAGTGGAATCCCAATGGTGGTCGCTAGTCTCCTTCGATTTTTAAGGACATTTTCCGGGTCATCTCCAACATGGAGGCCCAGGTTGAGTGAGAAATAGGGATATTTACTGAAGCCACCTGTTCGGGTTGATACAAAATGCTTGATTTCTTGGTGCCTTAGTAAGTTTTCGAAAAATAGTATGGTCAATAATCCTATCTTTTTTTCAATCATATAATTTCCTTTTTAAATACTTGCCCGCGGACTCAGGCGAGGAGGGCGGGCATGTCCGCACCGAAGGTATGCTAAGTTCAAATTTTTTTAATATCATTTTTATCCTATTTTTACAGGGTTAAAAGACAACGATCCAATTACACCACCAAGATCTGTGTGTAAAGAAAAATTATGTAAATGTAGCCTCAAGGATTCCTGTCAAATTAATCATAAAAATATTATTGACAGGTAATTTTATTTATGTCAAATAATACATATATCAAAAATGATACAAAATATAATAATGGAGGAGTAGATGAGAGAAAAAAGCGGATGTAAATGGTTGTTGTATGTGATAATTACTATAGTTATTTTGTTACCTTGCAGTAAGTCCTCTGGAGATGTTTCAGGCAAGATCATAATCTTTAATGCCGGGAGTTTAACCCTTCCCTTTGCGAGGATGGAGAAGGAATTTGAGGCTAGATACCCCAAGGCGGATATTTTGCGGGAGGCGGCGGGAAGCCGAAAATGCGCAAGGAAGATTACTGATCTGAAAAAACCTTGTGATATTATGGCATCTGCCGATTTCACTGTGATCGATCAGATGCTCATTCCAAAATATGCCGACTGGAATATCAGGTTTGCCACTAACCGGCTGGTACTCTGCTATATGGACAAAAGTAAATATTCAAAAGAGGTTAATGCTCAAAACTGGTTTGAAATCCTGGGCAGAAAAGGTGTGGTATGGGGACATTCAGACCCCAACCTTGATCCCTGCGGCTACCGATCTCTAATGGTTTTGCAATTGGCTGAAAAATATTACAAGATTCCGGGACTCTATGAAAGGCTGATTGCGAACCGCCCCAAGGAGAATATTCGTCCTAAGTCGGTGGAGCTAGTTTCCCTTCTTCAGACCGGAAACATGGATTATGCATGGGAATACCGCTCGGTAGCAGTTCAGCATGAACTCAAGTTTGTGGAGCTTGCCGATCAAATCAACCTGGGTAATTATAAGTATGACGAGTTCTATAAAAAGGCGGTTGTAGAGGTTGCAGGCAAGAAGCCGGGTACCACTATTAAAAAAAAGGGGAAGTCCTGTACCTATGGAATAACCATCCTGAAGGATGCCCCAAATAAGGAGGCAGCCATCTCCATCTTGCAGTATATGCTTGACCCTCACGGTGGGTTGAAGGTACTCCAGGAGATGGGGCAACCTCCCTTCATCCCCTGTCGGGTTCCAACGGCAGCAATGAGGAAATCACTCCCTAGAGTGTTACAAAAAATGGTGGAGGTCAAAGATTAGCAGGGAAGGGATTAGTCATGAAGCGTGAGCCATTTTTCTGGATTACCATCTCGTGCGGTGTCGTGATCATGGCCTTTATCCTCCTTCCACTAATCCAGTTGATGACCTCCCCATCTTTGGGGATGCTCAGAGAGACTATACAGGATAAAGATGTTGTGCGGTCAATCTGGTTGAGTATTTACACTGCCGGATTGGCCGCTTTGATTTCTTTTGTTTTTGGAACGCCCCTTGCGTATCTGCTGGCCAGAAGGGAGTTCAGTGGTAAACGATTTGTCGAGGGCATCATTGATCTACCCATTGCCATTCCACATCCTGTAGTGGGCATTGCAATCCTCAGTGTGGCAGGGAAAAATCACTGGATCGGCCAGGTTTTCAGTGAACTAGGGGTACGGGTTATGGGAAGTGTGACGGGTATCGTCACTGTGTTGACCTTTGTGGGGATTCCATTCTATCTCAATGCCGCAAAGACCGGTTTTGAAAGTATTTCTCCTAGGCTGGAGAAGGTATCGCGGAGCCTTGGGGCTTCAATGTTCAGCACATTCGTCCGCATCACATTTCCCCTTGCATGGCGGAGCATGCTTATCGGTATTATCATGTGCTGTGCCCGTGCAATCAGCGAATTCGGGGCGGTGGTAATCGTTGCCTATCATCCCATGATCGCTCCTGTGTTGATCTATGAACGTTTTGAGGCCTATGGCCTAAGATATTCTCAGCCAGTTGCAGTCTGGCTGGTTTCTATTTGTCTTGTCCTGTTTCTGATACTTCGTATCTTAACCTTACGCAATGCTAAAGAAATATGATCGAAATAAGAGACCTCAATATACGCCTACTGGATTTTACCCTCAGTGATATCAATCTGGGCATAGCAGAAAACGAATTCTTTATTCTTATGGGGCCCACCGGGGCAGGGAAAACAGTCCTTATGGAAGCAATAGCAGGTCTGGTTCCCATAAAGAGCGGTAAAATTTTTATAAGGGAAAAGGACATCACCAGATTGCCCCCTGAAAAACGCGATATTAGCATTGTCTATCAAGACTATGCCCTCTTCCCTCACCTCACCGTCTTTGAAAATATCACCTATGGGCTGCACTTTCACAGGATTGACACAGCACAAGCAGAAGAAAGGCTCAATCGCTTGTTTGACGTATTGAACATTTCTCATCTTAGAGAGCGCCTTCCAGCCAAATTAAGCGGAGGTGAAAAGCAACGGGTTGCCCTGGCCCGAGCCTTGATAGTCGATCCCAGTGTACTTCTTCTTGATGAACCACTTTCTGCACTGGATCCAGGATTCAGGGAAGATGTGAGAAACGCGCTCAAGACCCTTCATCAATCTTCTAGTGCGACCTTCTTAATGGTAACCCATGATTTTGCCGAGGCTCTATCCCTAGCAGAACGGGCTGCGGTGATTAATAAAGGAATCATTGAACAGATAGGTGATATGAAAGAAATCTTTGAAAAACCCAATTCTCCTTTTGTTGCTGATTTTGTGGGAATGAAAAACCTTTTTAAGTCCTCCTCTAGCGGGACACATGCCATGGTTTCGGGATTAAGAATTGAAACAGGCAGAACAATTGATCCTTCTTCACATTATGTGGCAATCAGGCCAGAAGATATTGTTATAAGCCGGGAGAATATTTCCTCAAGCATGAGAAATAATTATTCAGGAATTGTCACAAAAATCGATAACCAGGGTTTTTATTACGAGATTGATGTGAGAGTAAAAGATGTTTCCTTTAAAGGTCTGATAACAAAAGGGGCACTTATTGAGCTTGGCCTAAAAGAAGGAATCCCGGTCTATATTTCTTTCAAGGCCTCTGCCGTTCATGTATTTTAACACCACTATGTAACTTATTTAATTCTCAGTCCTTAGGCGGATCAGTAGTTTTGCTAAAGAAAGATCTGCCTATAAATAAGCGCTTTAAACGTGAAAGCGTCTAATAAACAGATTTCATGTCAATCTCTGGCCCATACTCCATCAAATTGCCAAAACTCCCTGACCAGTTAACTGATTTTAGGCTAAATTTCATTAGCTTTTAGCTATGATGGAACTTGATTGTATAGGAATTTCCTTCCTTAAGTCCGCGGACGTTGTATAAAATCGTGAAGCGATTTTATAATTTACTCATCATTATACCCAGTTTTACAAAGTCAAGACGTGCTCTTTTTAGCTTGTTGTATTAAAAACCAATATTCAAACAAATCCTTCTCAAGATCCTTATAGGTATCAAACCTGCTTAAGATTATGTTCCAAAAGTTCGCATTATGTCTCTTTTCTATAAGGTGTGCGATTTCGTGAAAAATTACATACGCTATGAGATCTTCAGGTAAATGCTTCATCAACGAGTTAATGGTCAGGTTCTTTTTGGTACTACAGCTTGCCCATTTAGTTCTCATCTTCCTGAAGTAGACGTTATTCACCTTTACATCCAGTTCCCTGGAGATCCTCTCAACCATAAAATAGATGAGATCTTTAAATTCTTCACCTTCTCTTTCGACCATTTCTTTACCCGATGAATTTCGCAAACAATCATTTATTAATCCCTTC
>QMLW01000197.1 GCA_003646935.1 Deltaproteobacteria bacterium | reverse complement strand
GCGCCCGGCAGGACTCGAACCTGCGACCTACGGGTTCGAAGCCCGGCGCTCTATCCAACTGAGCTACGGGCGCATACGATCTTTCCCTCTATCACTCTCCAGATCAATTAACAGGTATATATTTTCCTGTCAATATGAAATTCTTTTAAATATGCCCCCATTATGGGTTGAATTACTATCAAAAAATGGCTATTTTAAAAGGTTACATTTAATAACCTGAGAAATAGGCAAAAGGAGTGATTGTATGAATGATGATAGGATGCAGCAACGGTTCACCGGTGCGACGAAATATGTGCTGGATGAGGAGCTTGCGAAGATCGTGAATATCACCATGGCGCTTGAGATGCCGCTGCTCTTGAAAGGAGAGCCGGGTACGGGCAAGACCATGCTGGCCCATGCGATTGCAGAGGACCTGGAGATGCCGCTGATCGTGCTGAACGTGAAATCGAGCATGAAGCTGATCGATACCCTGTATCAGTACGATACCCTGACTCGGCTCAACGACAGCAGATTCGGCGATTCAAGCAGGGACGTGAGCAAGATCGAGGACTACATCAAGATGGGAAAGATCGGTCAGTCCTTTGTCTCGGATGAGCGAGTGGTGCTCCTGATCGATGAGATAGACAAGGCGGATACCGATTTTCAGGATGATATGCTCGATGTGCTCGATCAGATGGAGTTCGATATCCTCGAGATCGATAAGACGATCAAGGCCAAGCAAAGGCCGGTGATCGTGATTACCTCCAATGCCAAGAAGGACCTCTCCGATCCCTTTCTGGGAAGATGCAACTTCCATCACATCGCCTTTCCCGACCCCGATATGATGAGGGAGATCGTGATGGTCCACTTTCCGGAAATCAGCCAGGATCTGCTCGATGCGGCAGTGAATACCTTCTACCGGCTCAGGGAGTTCAAGGACGTGGAAAAGAAACCCGCCACTCGGGAGCTCATCAACTGGATCAGGGCGCTCCAAGCAGATCCTGATTTCAAAGTAAAGGAATTAATAAAGGGAGATATCCCTTACTTGGGAGTCTTATTCAAGAAAAGCCCCGATTATGCGATGGCCCAGAGGGCCATATCCAGATTCAGGTTTTAGAAGGTGTTTGTCGAGTTTTTCTATATATTGCGCAAGGTGGGGATACCGGTTACGCCCACCTCGTTTTTGAGGCTGCAGAAGGCCTTGAGCAAGGGCCTCATCAACTCCGTCGATGATTTCTATACGGCCTCCCGATCGATACTGGTGAAGAGCGAACGCTACTTCGACCTCTTTGACCAGGTATTCGCCCATCATTTCGAGGGAGTCGAGCTCACCGATCCCACTGAATTCGAGCTCACCGAGGCCGCCAAGGCACTATTAGATGAGTGGCTAAAGGATCCGGAGGCCCTTGCAGAGGCCCTTGGCATGGATGAGGAAAGCCTTTCTCGCCTGAGCCCGGAAGAGCTGCTCGAGTATTTCCTCGAGAGGCTCAAGGAGCAGACCGAGGCCCACCACGGCGGAAGCAAATGGATCGGAACAGGGGGCACCTCTCCGGTGGGCCATTCCGGATATCATCCCGGCGGCATGCGGGTTGGAGGGAGGTCGAGGAGCAAATCGGCGGTCAAGGTGGCCATGGATAGAAGGTACCGTGATTACTCCAAAGAGGCCCCTCTCACCCGGCACCACATGGGCGAGGCCTTGAAGAGGTTCAGGAACCTGATACCCTCCGGGCCGAAGGATCAGGTCAACATCGACGAGACCATCTACCAGACCATGAAGAATGCGGGGGAGATCGAGATCATATTCGATCGGAGCCTGAAGGACAGGCTTAAGGTGATCCTGGCGATTGATAACGGGGGCTGGTCAATGGACCCGTACATCGATATCGTGCAGAGCCTGTTCGATTATTCCAGGAGCCAGTTCAAGGACCTGAAGACCTTCTTCTTCCACAATACCATCTACGATTACCTCTGGGCCGATCCGCCACGGCGTTCAAAGCCGCATAAGGTGGAGGAATTCGTCAGAAGGGATCCGGAGACCAGGTTGATCATCGTAGGCGATGCGAGCATGGCGCCCTATGAGCTCATGGCCACGGACGGCTCGATCCACATAGAGGAGCGGAGCGGCAGGCCGAGCATAGAAAGGCTTCAATTTCTGGCCACGGCCTTCCGGCACTGTGCCTGGCTGAACCCTAAATCAGCGATGGAGTGGCCCTACACGAGGACCATCAACATCATACGCGAGATCTTCCCCATGTTCGAGATCACCTTGGACGGCCTGGAGAAGATGGTGAGCCACCTGATGAGCAAGAATTGAGATCTTATCGCCCTCCTGGATAATATGGAAAAAGAACCGGTCCGCAAAAAGCTGGTCTCGGGCCTGGGGCGCCAGGGCTTTGTATTCGAGGTCAACGAGGTGTCGATGGAGCAGAGAAGAGGGTCTCTTTCAACGAGCAAGGCTACTGCGCCGGCTCCCTGTGTGGGTTCACCCGGAGAACCAAAGCCATAGAGGGCTATATCCGTCATGATCACCAGCGCTTTTTTAGGGAGGCTGTGATTTCTAGCAATCCAGTCGATGGAGTGAACAATGCCGGCGGTGCCTCCGTAACAGGCATGCTTTATCTCATAGACGCGACATCGGGACCCGATTTTCAGCAATCCCTGTACAAAGCTTGCCACCGGTACTCCCTCCTCAATAATCACGTCCAAAAGCTCATTGATCTGAGGATTATTCGGCATGAATTAACCCCAAAGGGCTTATCGGTGCGGGCTTTGATCTCTCTGGTGTTTTCCTTTAACTGCTCGGGGGACATAAAGGCAGCCCCCAGGATTCCAAGGCCTCCCGCATTTGATACGGCGGCAACCAAGTGGGGGAAACGATACCCACGACATGGCTCCTTGAATGATCGGATGCTCGATTTTCAGTAGTTCGGTGATGCGTGTGGTCATGTGCTCTCTCCTTTGTCATTGTGGTTTGAGGGTTCAGGTGTGCCGTGGAGCACGCTCACAAGGGCTTCGACACCTTGCCTGGGCCGTAGGCCTTTGATGAGGGTGCATATCCCTCACCGGCGTGGTTCCGCTTGGCATCCTGGATGATAGAACGCCACATAGAAAGGCCGTGAGGGATAGTCCCCACGGCCAAAAAAATGGCCGTGAGCCTCTGCCCACGGCCTGAAGTGTTCGAGATTTAGAGATGAGCTCAATCGGAACGCACAGGCAGTGGACAGCTCCTAAGGCCGAGCAACAACAAGAGCCGTAAAAGATGAAGACTTTCCACTCCCTGGTGCATACGCTATGTTCTCCTTAATGCTATTACATCTCAGTCGCAGCAAGCTATATATCAAAAAGGTAGTCTTGTTAAGAGGGAATTGGAAAAAAATGAATGGACGCACCGACCATGTCCCGTTATAAAAAGGAACATAGCAGGCATGAGCCAAATGGTTAAAAGTGGCTTCGTCTTGCGTTTTATATTATTGAAATCATTAGGATGTGAAATCTATTTCCGTTTGGAGGAGAGAAGGTGCCAATTCTAACTATTTGGGCTTGACCGGGCTCTTCTTTCCATTGCATATTCAACTTATTGCAAAGGTATACGAGAATCCTGTTTCAAAAGGAAATGCCAATGAGACTTTCGGCCATTTTCGCGCTGCTTCTCTTCGGAGTATTAATCAGCAATGTGAGTGCTGGTGGGATCGGGGAAGTGGAGCTTATTGATGGCAGCGTCATCCGCGGGGAAATCATATCCTCTGAGGGCGGTATCTATGCCCTGAAATCCGATACCCTCGGTACTATTAGAATCGAGGCATCAAAGATTCGAACCATCCGCTTCAAGCACCAGCTTGAACGTCATGGGAAAAAACGGGATGCAGTGCCTGATTCCCCTGAAGCTCAGGTTCAGGTGCTTCAGCAGCTTATCATGGGAGACCAGGAGATCCTTCACATGATCCTCTCCCTGCTGAATGATCCCGATATCCAGGGAATAGTGGAAGACCCCTCCATCATTGAGGCGGTGAACAGGGGCGATATAGAGGCGCTTTCCTCCAACCCGAAGTTCATGAGACTTCTGGACAATCCTGCAATTCAAGAGATAATTAGTAAAATGGCGGAGTAACTCAAGGTGCGGAAAGGCTCTGTGGTAGCATTCTTCCTATGTATTGGCCATTCACTTATCTCTTGGGGAAATATTTCACACCGGTCATATTCTTAAAATCTGAATCTTGAGTCCAAATAGTAGCTTTGACTTCTTTTGCTGTTGCAAGAATAATGCTGTCAGCCATTGGAAGATTATGCTCCAAACTTAGTTTTGAGGCAGCAACAGCCAGTGCAGCTGTTAGATCCACAACTGTTCCTTTTCGCATAGCAACAGCTGCTTGTAACGCTTCATTCTCACCGGACTCTCGAAGAACTACCTTGAAGACTTCATATATCGTTACCGTTGGCACAACAAGCGAAGCCGTATCGTTCAAAGGGGTTAGGAAATGTTCGGCATTCGGCTCATCAGCAAAATATGCAAGCCAGCCAGAAGAGTCGACAATATTCATACTCTGTCTTCCTCTCGTTCGAACTCCGTATTTATGCCTTTCAGAAACCCGCGGAGCTCCTTAATATCTCGTTCTGGAATAAGTTCGATTCGCCCATCATATTCTACAACCTGCATCTTTTGACCGGGGCGAAGATCCAGTGCCTGCCTGACTGCTTTCGGTATAACAACTTGATATTTTGGTGATACGGTTACTGTTTGCATGTCAATAGCTCCATCGATATTATTTCGTATTACACTAACATGATCGATAAGGTTTGTCAATTTTTTAATGACCAATGGGCTCTTCAGCCGCAGCGGTTAGGGTTTGCATCCAGGGAAAAGCACCATCTCCCTAGTAAAAGAACGTGAATGAAAAGGCAACTTTTTAATTGTTTGAGATATACGGATAAAACTTAGTTCGCTTCGCTCACAATTGGAATATTGGAATATTGGAATGATGGAATAATGCCTGCCTGTCGGCAGACAGGGGTTCTTAAGAAAATGGGGCAGTGGTTTATTGGTAAGATTTCTCT
>QMLW01000196.1 GCA_003646935.1 Deltaproteobacteria bacterium | reverse complement strand
GATCTTGTTGATGTTCTCCCTCTTGTCATGAATATTGACGCCGTCGATGATGATCTGGCCGCTGTCTATCTCCTCGAGGCGATTGAGGCACCTGAGAAAGGTGCTTTTCCCCGATCCACTGGGGCCGATGATGACCACCACCTCGCCCTTCTTGATATGGGTTGAGAAGTCGACCAGGGCCTTTACCTCCTTGCGGTCTGGCGTTTTGAAGGTCTTGTATACGTGATTTGCCTTAATCACTGATGGCAAGCCTCCTTTCAATATATTGGGTGGCCATGGACAGGGCAAAGGTCATCACCAGGTAGAGGGCGGCCACGGTGAAGTATATCTCAAAGGCGTGGTAGGTCCTCGCGACGGCCTGCTGTCCCTGAAACATGAGATCCGCAAGGGCAATGACCGATACTAGGGAGGAATCCTTGATGAGGGATATAAATTGGCCCGCCAGGGGCGGTATGATCCGCTTGAATGCCTGGGGAAGGATGATGTGACGCATGGCCTGGGCATAGGTCATGCCGAGGGATCGAGACGCCTCCATCTGCCCCTTATGGATCGATTGGATACCCGCCCGAACGATTTCACCCACATAGGCTCCTGCAAAGATCGACAGTGCCGCGGTGCCTGCCGCAAACGCGGAAAGCCTGAGCAGAGATCCCACAAAGAAGTAGATGATATAGATCTGCACGAGGAGAGGAGTGTTTCTTATAAGCTCCACATAGGTAAGCGAAAGCCCTCGTGTCACCGGTTCATTGGAGAGCCTGGCAATACCCACGATCGTTCCGATGATGATGGCAAAGAAGATGGAAAAGACAGAGATCTTTAAGGTCAACACGAACCCGATCATCAGTATACCCATCCTGAGCCTGGGCGCGGCATCTTCGGCGGATTTCGCGCCGTAGTAGATGAGCATATCAGGAATGCTCTCCCAATGCCAAATGTAGGTTATTCCCCTTCTGGCAAAGAAAAAATAGGCAGAACCAACAATGACGGCCAGGATGGCCAGCGTGATGAGTGATCTCTTGTTAAAGCCCAAGGCTCATCTCCTCCCCTCGTAAAAAAAGGGGGATGCGGAATCGCTCCCCCTTTTTTCTCTTATTTCTGTTTTGCAGCCAGTTCCGCTATCCAGTCCACAAACCACTTTTGTTTGAACTGTTCCCAACGACCGTCGCCACGGATCTGCCGCAGAAAGTTATTGAGGAAATTGAGAAAATCCGGGTCACCCTTACGGATGGCCCACGCGAGCGGTTCATAGGTGATTGGGTCGAAGATTCCTACGGTTTTATCCTTGTACATAGCCGCGAACACCCGAACCTGCGGCTCATCGTAAATGAAGGCATCGGCGAGTCCGTTCGCCACCTGAATGGCGCCCGTGGCTTCGTCCTTAAAGAGCCTCCGAGTCGCCTTGGGTATCATCTTCTCTGCGGTGAAGGCGCCGGTAACCCCGAGCTTGCTCGTGATAATCACACCCTTTTTATTGAGATCCTTATAGCTCTTATATTTGTCCACGTCCTTCTTGTTTATTAGAAGGCATTGGCCGATGTAGTAGACGGGCTCGCAGAAGTTTATCTTGAGGTTTCTGCTCTGGAGGATCGTCATCCCTGACATGATAATGTCGAATTTGTGTGTCATCAGGGCTGGGATGATACCTTCCCAGGCGGTGTTGACGATCTTCACCTTTTTCTCTCCTCCCTCGCCGAAGATAGCCTTTCCCAACTCATAGGCAATATCCACGTCGAAGCCCACGATGTTGCCCTTCTCATCCTGCATCTCAAAGGGCTGGTATCCGGCTTCCAGACCGACGCGGAGCTCCCCGCGCTTTTGGATCTCCTCAAGGGCTGATGCCTTGGCGATATCTTCCGTGGTGAGGGCCATGGCAGAGCCGAAGCAGAACAAGCCGGCGAAAATTGCCGCAAACACTATGAATAGTACCTTTTTCATTTTACGTTCCCTCCTTGATTTACGTGAGAAATTAGCAAAAAAATTTGAGCACGTTACACAGCGTAACTCTCTGTATTCCTTCCCCTGTCACCCCCTTTCTTCCTTGAATGAACTGAGGATAGCGTTGCTCCTTCTTCTCTTTTCCTGCTTTGTTCGAATTAAGTTCTCTCTTAAAAAAATGATTCAGTAATGTCAACAAGTTTATCGCTTCGGGAATTACAGTACGATCCAATCGATGCCGCATCATGTAGTTTGTCAAAGGTGTTTCCCTGCCTTTCTTGATGCTATGATAATGGCAAGAAAGATCAGGATAATTCCCATACCCTGAAAGGAAGATATCCCTTCCTGCAAGATGAGATATGCCAGGATTGATGCCCCTATTGGCTCTCCAAGGATGGTTATGGCGATCATGCTGGTCTTAAGGTGTTTCAATGCCCAGTTTATTGAGGTGTGGCCGATGAGCTGGGGCACGATAGCGAGCAGCACCATGTATACATAGGAAGATGGCCGATGAAATCACAAGTCGGTAGGTGGCAATCATGAGGGAGGGTACATCCTCACAGAATTTGATGAAGATCGAGGCAAAGGAGATGGCTATGATGCCGACGGCGAGACCTGCGAAGGTTTTGACCAACGGTTCTCCCCCCTTCCTTAAATGGCAGGGAGTATAGGGGAGGTACCCGGGGGTGTCAAAAGAAAAGTGCCGGCTTAAATCAAATGCAGTGCATCGCCGCGAGGACTCAAGGACAGTGTTGCTCAAGATCTCTGAGCAAGTTGCTCTTCAGTTGATCCGTTGAGAACCTGATGGAGCAAAAAATTGGTATTTCGCTCGAGTTGGCTCATTGTCTCTGCGAGGGCCTTAAGCTGCATGAGGGTTTTCTTTGATCGTTCCCGAGATGGTATACTTAGGGCGGGATTGTCGAGTATTTCGATGAGCCTCTCGAGATTTAAAGCATCAAAATGATCGTTGTTCCTATAGAGCAGCTCCACTAGTTCCAGCTTTGTGTCTTCAGGGATTTCATCATACTTGGCAATGCTCTCGGGTTTCTGGCCGAAGTAGAGGACTTTCTTAAGTTTATCGATCGTCTGCCAGATGATCTCCTGTTTTTGACTATCCTGCGGGTGTCTCTTGAGGAACTCAGCCCACCGAACCTCTATCTGCTTAGTCACCCAATTCTCTCCGATTTGAGGTGGCAGCGACAAGGTCAGGAATTTATTTTGGGCATCCAGCAAGCTCTTTTTCAGTTCTTCGCTTCCAGTGTTAAAGCCCAGCAGGAGTTCATTCAGCTCCTTTATTGCCTCTACCTTGCCATTCTTTCCTTTGTGTTTCTCGATCAGGATCCATTCCCATTGATCCCTGAGATGTCCTATTTCCTGCTTCATGAGATAGATGATTATACCCGATTTCGTGATGGTATTCCGGAGTGAATCCGCAAGCAGATTGCACGCGTTTAATCTGTCCGTCGCTAACTTTTCAACTGCCTTCATTGAGTCCTGTTGGAGGTGGTGCGATAACAGCTCTGTTCCGAGTGAATGTGAGAGCCTTTTAATAACCTTGGTCTCATGAGATCCTATCTTTATGGTATAGGGATAAAAGTGTATCTTGATGACGGCCACAACAACAAAGGGGCTGTCCTTCCACAGGACATTTCCTTCCGAATCGGTGGGATAAATGAATGGGGATCGATGATCTAACTTGAGATCCGATTTGCGAACAAGCACTGGTTCCATGTGATGGAAATCCGCCGGTTTTCCCTCCAGTTGTAATCGAACGCTTCGGGCATTGGTATTGGGGTCTTCGGCGGTCCAGCTTTTCTGTTTCTCCACACACCAGCCCATGGCCTCGAGGGGACGACCTGGTTGATCCCGATACTCACCCCACGGTTTGCCGGGCGGATTATATTCTGATTGCGTGTGAAGGCCCCAGGTGATCTTTTCAGTGCCATCTTCCATTATTCCCGAGGTAATTCTCTCAGCAATCAGCTCAGGGGGTTTTCCGATTCTATAGATGCTCCCCTTATAGGCGTTGGGGAGGCAGAAGAGTATGGTCTCAATCATTTGTCTGCATGCAGTTTCCAGCACCGATCTATCTATCTCGAAATACAATATCGTCTCCTCTATTGGGTTCGTAAGCTAGATCATAACTTGGGCTGAGGTATGATTTGAAGAGGGTTACTCTATGACTATTTATGCGCATGTCAATAAAAAAATTCGTTTTGACAGGTAGTTACCTAATTTTTTTGGATATTTCTGCAAATTTTAAGCCAAATGCATATAGTATCATCAAGGAGGTACGTGTCTCATATCTGGTTGTTTATGATATGGTACTATCCTTAGCGGAAAATCATATAGAAACATTTTTACTCCTATGGACTAGTTATTATCGATTGTCAAGAAAAAAATACTCTATGTGGTAAAATATCCAATATTATTTACTATATATAGTATACCGGCGGATACTATGCGAAGATATTATTGCGACGAAAATGGCCTAAGTTTGATATTTTTTCTAGAGCGAATGTATGAAGATTCGAAATTTTCATGAATCATTTTTACTAATGTTTCAAAAATTATGGAACAAAAAGGATTTGCCGGTTGGGCCTGGGGATTTGCGTGTAGAATTACGGAGATACGAGCCAAATGTGTTGCCCTTGCAACAGTTGGTATGGTTGTAAGTTACAGGTATTGCTGCGTATCCTTTACGACAGGGGCACACGGTAACATCTTCGCCAAAGTTCCTTGTAAGCCTGCTCCTCCTTTTGCCAGCGATCATTATCCCAGCCCAACTCCTCACAACAGATCGCCCTTATGCGATCGAGAAATGCAAAGCCACCTTCCTTGATTACGATTCCTAACTGCGTGCGTCTCAAAAGGAGGTCATCAAGGTGTACCACGGCCTCGGTTCTGGCTGCCCAACGAAGTTCGACCCAAAGGATAGTGGTGCAGGGCAATCTTTCAAGGTCCCCGTCTTTTCCGCAACCGACTACTTTTAACGTATCTTCACCGTAGCGTCCTGCCAGGCGTATCTTCGATGTTTGATCGAGATTTGCGTCGGGAATCTCCTGCCAGGAAAACGAATGAAATATTGGCTCTGCCCTCCCTTTCACGGTTAGTG
>QMLW01000195.1 GCA_003646935.1 Deltaproteobacteria bacterium | reverse complement strand
GTTAAGTTTTCTGAGGGGAATAAGTAAGGCCGCTCTGAGCTTGTATCATGGGCAGGAGTTGGATCAAGGGTGTAGCTACAAGAGCCATGGAAATAATGAGTCTTTCTTCACCCAAGCAGTTAATAAAGGGGATGGGTAATGGAAAAGGGGAGCACTGAGTGGATTTAGCATCCTAGCGGCAATTCCCCCCATTGAGGGTTCTCAAGGCGAGCATAAGGGCCTGCGTGCCCGAGCGACCGTGCCCTTGGGCCTTCACAGCGAGGTATAGCTGCTGCACGAGCGCAAGCCCCGGGAGCGATAGGCCCACTGCAGCGGCTTCCTGTAAAGCGATTCCTATATCCTTGATGAAGTGTTCTACGAAGAAACCGGGATCGAAGTCTCCCCGGACTATCCTCGGCCCAAGGTTATTGATCGCCCAGCACGACGCCGCACCCTTTCCGATGATATCGATCACGGACTGCTGATCGAGGCCCGCCCTTTCGGCATAGAGCAGGGACTCGCATACGCCGATCATCGTGCCCGCGATGAGTATCTGGTTGGACATCTTTGTGTGCTGCCCTGCACCCGGACCCCCCATATAGGAGATGTTTTGACCCATAAGCTGGAACAGCGGCAGTACCGTCTCAAATGCCTTTTTATCACCGCCTGCCATGATGGCGAGACTCGCGTTGCGTGCGCCGATATCCCCGCCTGATACGGGGGCGTCAAGGCTATCCATCCCCCCCCTCGATGCCTTCTTGGCGATCGTTTGAGCTAGAGTCGGCCTGCTCGTGGTCATATCCACAACGATCCGACATGGGCCCTCAGCAGAAAGGATGCCCTCTTCTCCGAGGTATACCTCCTCCACGTCCGAGGGGAGCGATACGATGGTGAATACTATTTCGGAACGGGTTGCAACCTCAGCTGCTGACTCACACCAATGGGCACCCTTGCTTATCAGATGTTCCGCCTTCTCTTTTGTTCGGCTAAACACAGAGAGCTCATGCCCTGCTGCCTGGAGATGGCCCGCCATTGGTGCTCCCATAACACCGGTACCGATCCATCCCACTTTCATCATATCTATGCCCCTTTCTCGTTTCGTGAACTATTCGGGCCCAGGAAGTGAATCTCGCTGCCTAAGGATTTACTACAGTTTTAATGAAATATTTTTCATATAGGCCAAATGGTGTAATGGGCAGAAACCATTATTCCAGCATTCCATTATTCCAATTGGCGATCTGCCCGTAACGCTCTCGTTTGCGAGGCAGGAGGGAGCAAGTTGACTTCAAAGTATAGAGGACGGGAAATTGCGTGTCAAACGGGAATATGTGCTCGATCTCGTGAAGTTCAGAGGAGGTTTCCGAGTTGAAGGAAAGGATGGAGGATATGGGCGGAACACGGGAAACCTGCCAACCGCGACAAGCGCGGCTGGCAGGTTGAGTTTGCATTATGTGAGCTTCCGGATCTGCTCCGTGAGGGCCGGGACTACGTCGAATAGGTCTCCTACAACGCCGTAATCTGCCTTCTGGAAGATGGGAGCCTCGGGATCCTTGTTGATGGCCACGATCACCTTCGAGGTGCTCATGCCGGCGAGGTGCTGAATGGCCCCTGAGATACCACAGGCGATGTAGAGGTTTGGCGATACCACCTTGCCCGTTTGCCCCACCTGATCGGAATGGGGGCGCCACCCGGCATCCACGGCGGATCGTGATGCACCGACCGTTGCCTCGATGAGATCCGCGAGTTCCTCCAGGATATTATAGTTTTCCGGTCCCTTCATTCCCCTCCCGCCGGAAACAATCCTCTCCGCTTCGGTGAGATCGATCTTGCCGCCCGCCTCTTGCTGTAATTCGACGACTTTGGTCTTGAGCTGGCTGTCATCGAGGCTGAATGAAGCATCAACGACCTCTGCCGAGCGTGACTCATCGGGTTCATTCAATTCCAAAACGTTTGGTCGTGCCGTGGCTATCTGGGGTACGCTGTCCTTATAGGTCACTGTGGCGTATGCCTTGCCCGCATAGATGGGCCTTTTGGCCACCAAGGAGCCGTTGTCTATAGAGAATTCCACGCAATCCTGCGCAACACCAGCGCCGAGCTTTGCAGCCAGCCGTCCGGACAGGTCTTTTCCCTGCACCGACGCGCCGAGTAGTATGATAGCGGGCTCATGTGCCTGGGCGAGCTCCGCGATGACTGCGGCATAGGCATCGGTGGTGTACGTCGCCAGTCGCTCATCGTCGGCGACAATCACCTTATCGGCTCCGTACTTGCCGAGATCCGATGCCTTCTCCTTGATATTTGAACCCAACAGGAGTGCGGTGAGGGGCTGGCCCAATTGATCGGCCAGGCGTCTCCCCTCACTAACCAGTTCATAGGATATCTTCCGCAGTTCCCCTTCCCTTTGTTCAGCAACTATCCAAATACCCTGTGCCATTTTTCAACTCCTTTATCTCGTATTACAAGGGATTCCCCTAAATAACCTTCGCCTCCTCACGAAGCAGCTTCGCGAGATTGGCGGCCTTCTCCTCCGGTGTTTCTCCATCCACCATCTTTCCCGCCTCTCTCTCAGCAGGAGGTGAGAGCTTCAGGACCTTTATCTTTGCTCCGCCTTCTCCAACCTGTGCCGCGTCCAGGCCGAGGTCCGCAACGGTCTTCACATCGAGTGGCTTCTTCTTGGCCTTCATAATGCCGGGAAGAGATGCGTACCGGGGTTCGTTGAGCCCCTTCTGTGCGGTAACCAGTGCCGGCAGGGGGGATTCGATCACAAGGGTTCCTCCCTCCACCTCGCGATGAGCCTTTATGGTTGCACCATCCTCGCTTACCTCGAGCTTCACCACTACCGAAATCTGGGGGATGCCCAAAAGCTCGGCCAGGACGGATCCAACCACTCCATAGTCGTCATCGACTCCCTGTTTTCCGCAGAGGATAAGCTGGTAGTCGAGATCCTTGATCACCGCGGCGAGAATCCTGGCGATGCCGAGGGAATCACTCCCGGCGGCTGACGGGTCGTCGACTAAAATACCCTTATCGGCGCCCATGGCCAGCGCGGTTCTGATAGATTCGGTAACCCGTTTCGGTCCTACCCCGACTACAGTAACCTCGCCCCCGAATTTTTCCCTTAGTCTGAGAGCCTCCTCAACGGCATACTCATCGTATGGGTTCATTACCCATTTTATATTGTCGGTCACCACCGACATACCGTCTTGGGCGATCTTGATCTGGGTTTCCGTGTCTGGCACCTGTTTTAAACACACTATGCAGTTCACTGTTCGCCTCCTTGCTGATGGTTATTACGTGGCCATGAAGCGGAGATACCGCTTCAGAGCCGGTTTTCTTTTTTTTGCTCCCGCTTTACCATTTCGGTGGGTGTTCTGTCAATAGGAGATCAGGTACAAGGCTGGGAATTGAGCCATTCAGGTCTCTTGCTTCCTTATGCCATGTATAAAGAAATTAGTTATCTGTCGTGAAGCCGTTTGTATATCGTATTTTGGCTTTTTCGACAAGACCCAGAACCTCGACATCTCGTCAAGGGCACCGAAAAATGCCCGCTTTGCAATTCCGGGGATGATATCATCCCTGATGAGACCCTTTTCCTTGCCCTCTTGGATGATTTTGCTGATGAGGTCAAGGTACTCGAGGAATTTCGTGTTGTTATAGTTCTTCATAAACTTGCTGCTCTGCCGGAGCTCTACTTGGATGATCTCGGCGATATCCTTATGATCCTCGATTAACTTGAGGTGAACCAGGGCGAATCTCTCGATTTTCTTTAAGGGATCGGTCTCCAGGGCAATCTGCTCCTTCATATTGCCAAGGACTTCCTGCATCTTTTCCTCAAAGAGCGAGATAAGGATATCGTCTTTATGCTTGAAGTAGATATAGACCGTTCCATCGGCGATACCCGCCTCCTTTGCTATTTCACTCACCCTTGCCTTGAAGAAACCCTTTTGGGCGAAGATCTTCGTTGCGGCAGCGATTATCTTCCGGTATTTTTCATCGCTTTTATGTCTCATATCGCCTTCTCAACTCGGCCTACATCCCTTCTTCACGAAGGTTAACGCATATCGTATTCCTCATAAGTTACATGAAAGAGCATGGAGACATGCTTTTTTGGTAGCCCCTTTTGCTGCGAAATCCTCAAGTGTAAAGCCTGGGCCTTTTTCTAACATGAATTTTCGTTCATTTATTAGCAAAATTGCATCCAACGGTCAATATGTTTATTCGGCTTGGGAGCAATCCTACTCAAGATATCCAACGGGGCGCGAGAGGGATGTTCACTTACTGAAAATGGTGATTAATCGGTTTAAACCACTACCTATGCTAGCGAAGCTCCGCCTCAAACCGACAAGTACCCCGTGGATTACAACATGACCCAAATCGCATAAGCCATATGGCTTAGGGCAAATATTACATTCATAGAATGGTTACCCTGTGCCTTGCGCCTTGCACCTTTGGCCTGCCCGAATATCATCCTACATCAATAACAGAAACTTGACACAAATTGTAAGATCTTCGCTTATATAGACAGCTAGTACCACGTTCAAATGCAAAATTGGGCGGCCTGCTTTTTTTCGCTTCATAGCCCCTGTATCTCTTTGCTGCTCAGCCGGTACCGTATCCTGCTCATGGTTCCACCCTGCCCTGAAGGGACTCTGAACAAAGCAGGGCTCGAAAATCCTTGACCAGAGGCCTCACAAAGATCTTCTTGGGGCTCGTGGTGTAGCGCCTTGCCTTACGGGGGAGGCCCTCACCGGTGGTCATCCCCAGGTAGTGCCAATTAGCCGCCTTATAGGAGCATCCTTCATATCTTTGAGGGTCAACAAAGCTCTCCACCAGCACGGGGCTATAACCCCAGCGCTTGAGCCAGTCATCCCGTATGCGCCTGAGGGCCTTGCCCAGGATGTGGCTCCCCAGGTTTTTCACCTTGACCCAGGGAAGGACCAGAAACCTGCTGTTATTGATCACCCAGGGGAGGTTCCTGAGCCTCTGTGGTCTTGTCCAGCCTATCCACTCATCTCTGGCCTTGAGGGCCTTGGCCGCCCCTTGAAACATGAGGCACCCCAGGATGCCGTGGGGGGAT
>QMLW01000194.1 GCA_003646935.1 Deltaproteobacteria bacterium | reverse complement strand
TGTATACCGTTATAGCTGCCTATTGTAAACTCCGTTAGTACTCCTATTTTCGTGCATCCTGTTCATAGGGAACCGAGCGATATCCCCGATCCACTGCCATACGGCAGAAGACTCCATAGGCCACAGAGGCTATGAAAGTTGAGCAGACTGAGATGACGACCATACTCATTGTCGAGGCCAATGCCCTCATTCGGCGCTCGTTCAGGGAAATCCTGTGCAGGCAATTTCCCTCGGTGAGCGTCGAGGAGGCAGAGGATATGGGAGAGGCCATGGAAAAGGTTCAAAACCTTCGCCCCGCGCTCATCTTCGTGGACATCAAGGTACGCGGGGGACACGGCCTCTCCCTCACCAAGAAAATCAAGTCCCAGTTCCCCTCAACGACCATCGCCATGATCACCCCCTATGACCTACCGGAATACCGAAAGGCTGCCGTTGAATGGGGAGCCAATTTCTTTCTGTCAAAGTGCTGCTCATCCAGAAAGGAGATCGTGGAGGTAGCACACTCTGTGATATCCAAGAAAAGTAAGACTAATACCATCCATACTATCTTACCTTGATTGTACGGGAATTTCCTTCTCTAGCTCCACTTGCCACGAAGCCCCGACCCGGATGCCCATGACATCGGGACGGGGCGGGAGACTATATTAATACGCCTAAGGCATATAAAATCTAGAAGTGATTTTATGACTTGAATGCACGGTGTCTTTTTGTTATTGATCTATGATACTTAAACAGGCTCGCCAGCCTCGCCTGAGCGAGAGCGACCCGCCTGCTAGCGCCTGAAGCGCAGCTGATGGCGGGCAGGCTAAAGGCGCAAGGCATACGGCCGTGCGCTGTGCCTTAAATTACAACAGGAGGTATATACCATGTAGAATTGTCATGAGATGAGAAAAGGCGAGATTTACCTGTGAGAGGGCTGCGGCCTTGAACTTCAGGTGATCAATGAATGTAAGGAGGCCGGCACTCCCGCTGAACAGTGCGGCTGTCATTCCAGCAATGAAATCCCTGATTTTAGCTGCTGCGGAAAACCCTTGGTGAAAAATGGATCATAGCAGGCGATGGTTAATCCTTACCTGCACTTTTATATCTCTCGCTGCCTGTTGCGTGCGGGAACAGCTCATTAGGCTCACCGAGTGATCCTCAAAAGCCCCTACGAGCATCTGGCAAAAGCGTGAGATACAGCCTTTAAAGGAAGGAGAGACACCATGAAACGAACATATTATGTGCTTCTCGTTGTTATCGCCCTTATCATCGTACCCCTTTCACATGCGGCCACGAGCATGGCCCAGGAGACCGCTCCTCTGGCAGTAGCGGAGGCCTCCATCTGTCGCGATGTGGTGAATCGACAACCCGTCGGCGCCGGTGATAGCTTTGAGGCCTCAGTCGGCAAGCTCGTTTGCTTCACCAAGATTACCGGTGCCCAAAGTCCCACCCAGATCTCCCATGTCTGGTATTTCGGAGATGCACAGAGGGCCAAGGTGACGCTCTCGGTAAAATCCTCCAGCTGGCGTACCTATAGCTCGAAGAGAATCCAGCCCCATGAAATCGGGTATTGGCACGTGGATGTACTCGGCCCAGGGGGTGAAATCCTGCAAACACTGCAGTTCAAAATCACTCCCTAGATACATCTAACTGGGCATTTTGTCTTGACACGGTTTCAGGTATTATTTATAGAATACCTAATGTGCGTCTAAGGTCTCTATTATTTTGACTTTTTTCTTCTTGGACGAGGGGGCATCATGAATAAATCCCAATTGGTAGAGGCATTGGCAAAGGCGGAAAATCTCACCATCAAGACGGCGGAGGACGTAGTCAATACCTTTTTTAGAGAGATGGAAAAATCTCTCACGAACGACAGCAGGATAGAGGTACGAGGGTTAGGCAGTTTCAAGATAAAGAAATATGACAGCTATAATGGAAGAAATCCCAAAACAGGAAGAATTATTAAGGTCGATGGGAAAAAACTTCCATTTTTCAAGGTAGGCAGAGACTTAAAAGAGAGGGTCGATAACATCGAGTAAAACCACGCCTTTACAGTTCCTTGGTCGTGCTAGACGGGGAGCTAGCGGTGCCCTGTAACCCGAAATCCGCTTATGCGGGGTTGAAAATCCTCCCTGAGAAACAGCAAACAGGGGTCAATTCTTCCGGTGAGAGAGGGGGTTGGATCTCGTGTGACAGAGGATTATGAACCCCGTCAGGTCCGGGAGGAAGCAGCGGTAAATAATTCACTCTGCATCACGAATCAATCTGGCCTAGCAACCTGTTCTTTCCGTGAGACCGCCTCTGTCGCTGTTCGAAGAAGGATGCACGACCAGGGTCCTTATCCTTTCGTATCCCTCTATGTATCCCATAGGATAACGGCACTATCCTGTGGGATTACCGCAATGTCCACGCCTCACACAGCAGGTGGCACCAAGGGGGTCACACCTGGGCACCATGGCACCGCGTATCCCTACGAAAATGCCGCTGTGCGGCATGGGCAGTATGCCGTGGTTTCGACCAAAATCGCTGTACCTATCCCGACTAACCCCTTTGCCCTGAATCATTTATTTGACAGGTCCCTGTAAAGTAATAATAATAGGCACCTGATTCGACCCCCTCTCAGAGGAGAGCATGATAGAGGAATCCGTATTCATAGAATTCAACCGACAAATGGGAAATGACATCTGGCTCATGGGTTTCCGCTCTGAGGCCCTGGCATCGCTTGCCAAACCAGGTCAATTTTTGATGATACGAATACAGGGCAACTCGCAGGACCCCCTCATACGGAGGCCCTTTTCCATCCATGGCATCGGGGAAGGAAACATCATATTGATCCTCTACCAAACAGTCGGCAGGTTCACCTCCCTTCTCTCCCTGACAAGGAACCATGATCAAATCTCCGTGATCGGCCCATTGGGGAAGGGGTTCCGCCTTCCCGGCTCCAAGCAGGGGGCAGTCCTTGTTGCAGGAGGTATGGGCCTTGCGCCCATGTACTTCCTCGCACAGGCCTTACCCCCGGACGCGAGGCGTAACGCGAAACTGTTCATAGGTTTCTCCACATTCCAAGGTGCTGGCCTGATCGATCTGATAAAGGGTCTGGGCCTCCAGGTATCGCTCGCAACAGAGGATGGCTCAATGGGATTCACGGGTACGGTCACCGACCTTTTCGAACAGGCAATAGATCGGGATGCGCCCGAGGAACCCGTCATCTATGCATGCGGGCCACATGCCATGCTCAAAAAGATCGCGCAAAAGGCAGGCAGGTTGAACCTCACGTGCTATGTGTCGCTCGAAAGCTATATGGCCTGCGGTCTGGGAATATGCCTTGGATGCGCCATAAGGGCCGCCCGGAACCAAGATACCGAATACTACTACGTCTGCAAGGATGGCCCCGTGTTTTCAGCCGAAATTATCGATTGGGAGGCCCTGTAATGGCTATCACCCCTGACCTATCCGTTGATATCGGTGGATTGAGGATCAAGAATCCCGTAATCGCGGCCTCGGGAACCTTTGGGTACGGCACTGAGCTCAGCCCCTTCTACGATCCCTCCCTCTTGGGCGCCATAGTGGTAAAAGGCCTATCCCTGCAGCCTATGCCAGGGAACCCTCCCCCGAGGACTGTAGAGACACCATGCGGCCTGCTCAACTCCATTGGGCTCGCGAACATCGGAATCAATGCCTTTATAAAGGAAAAGCTCCCATTGCTGGCAGATACCGCGGCACCTGTTATCGTCAATATCTATGGGAACAGCGTAGGGGAATATAGCGAGCTCGCCGGGAGGATTGAAGGGGTTGACGGGATTTCCGCCATAGAAGTGAACATATCCTGCCCGAATGTGGAAAAGGGCGGGATGGTCTTCGGCACGGATCCGGAGACCGCGTCAAAGGTAACCGATGGGGTTGTGAAGCGCACCACCAAACCGGTCATCGTAAAGCTTACGCCCAACGTTGCCGATATCGCGGTCATTGCCAAGGCAGTAGAATCAGCCGGAGCAGGGGCGCTGTCCGTGACCAATACCTTTTTGGGGATGTCAGTGGATATAGCCTCAAGACGTCCCGTGCTGACAAACGTTGTAGGCGGCCTCTCCGGCCCTGCCATCAAGCCCATGGCCCTGTATCTCACCTACAGGGCCGTTGAAGCCGTGAAGATCCCCGTTATCGGACTGGGAGGCATTATGAACCACCAGGATGCCATCGAGTTCCTCCTGGTGGGGGCGCGGGCCATCCAGGTGGGGACCGCGAACTTCATCAATCCAAGAGCGGCGCTCGAGATCGTACATGGGCTAAGGAATTTTTGCGAAAGGGAGAATCTCAGCGATATCAACCACCTGATAGGCAGTTTGATAAAAGAATAATGTACCTAGTCCGTTGCCAGTGGTCCGCTGCATGCTGACTTTTGAAACAAGCTGAAAAATCACCTACAGCAGGAGGCCTTAGCCTACCACTAAAACATTAGGCTACTGACAACTCTTCACGGACGTTTCTGAATGGAGATCATCATGAAAAAGCAGGAAATAGAGCGGATCAGCGAGAAATTAACCGCAAAGCGAAGGCTCGTATGGGATGTGATAGATGAAACGGAGAAAGGCGGTGTATGGGAATTCGACCGGCAATACAGGGATTTCTTAAACAGCGCGAAGACGGAACGAGAGGCGGTTATCCGCATCAGCGAGATCGCCGAGAAGAGCGGATTTTCCCCACATCCAGGCCCTACACCGCCTGTGAGGATGGTGAAGCCATTTCTGGGAAAATCCATCGCCCTGTGCCTCTCCGGAAAACAGCCTCTTGAAGAGGGCCTCAACCTGATTGTGAGCCACCTCGATTCCCCCCGCCTCGACCTCAAGCAGAATCCACTCTACGAGGATATCGATCTGGCCTTTATGAAAACCCACTACTACGGCGGCATCAAGAAATTCCAATGGCTCACCAGGCCACTGGCAATCCACGGCAGGGTGATCCGCTCCGACGGAAGCCCTCTCGACATCGTGGTGGGCGAGGATGATGCCGATCCCGTGTTCACGGTTGCCGACATCCTTCCCCACCTTGCCAGAAAGGTTCAGACCGATAAAAAGGTATCTGAGGCCTTTGAG
>QMLW01000193.1 GCA_003646935.1 Deltaproteobacteria bacterium | reverse complement strand
CATCCAGTACCCGTGCCAGGGTTTGGGCGAGAAGCGTCTTCCCCGACCCTGTAGGGCCTATCAGGAGGATGTTGCTTTTATCGATCTCCACGTCATCGCTCTCGAAGTTCGCTCCAATCCTCTGGTAGTGGTTATGTACCGCCACGGAGAGCACTTTCTTGGCCCTTTCCTGCTCGATTACGTATTGATCGAGGCTTTTCTTTATCTCCTGCGGCTTGGGAAGGTAATCCCTCTGTTTGGTCTTCTTCTCTTGCTCGTATTCCTCCTGGATGATCTCGTTACAAAGTGACACACACTCATCACAGATATAGACGGATGGTCCCGCGATGAGTTTCTTCACCTCATCCTGGCTTTTGCCACAAAATGAGCACACGAGCTCGCCAGATAGTTCGTCTTTTTTGGTCATTTGCCCCCGCTCCGTTTGTTGCTTTCCGTACCCAACATTTCCCTTTTGGCGATTACCTTATCAACGATACCATACTCCAGCGCCTCTTGGCCACCCATGAAGAAATCCCGTTCCGTATCGGTTCCTATCCTCTTCTTGTCCTGTCCGGTATGCAGGGCGAAGAGTTCGTTGATGGCGTCTTTGAGTCTCATAATTTCCCTTGCATGGATATCTATATCCACGGCCTGTCCCTGCGTTGCCCCCATGGGTTGATGAATCATTACCCTGGAATGGGGAAGGGCATACCGCTTTCCCTTCGTGCCCGCGGCCAGCAGAAGTGCGGCCATACTGCTTGCCTGTCCGGTACAGATCGTGGTGACATCAGGCTTCACGTATTGCATGGTATCGTAGATCGCCAATCCAGCCGTGATCGATCCTCCAGGGGAGTTGATGTAGAGATTGATATCCTTATCCGGATTTTCGGATTCGAGAAAGAGAAACTGGGCGATAATGATATTAGCCATATCATCGGTGACCTGTTCGCCCATAAAGATAATCCTATCCTTAAGGAGGCGTGAGTAAATATCATAGGCCCTCTCGCCCCGTGAGGTCTGCTCTATTACTATTGGAATCAACATCGGCGGTAGTTTCCTTTCAAGTCCTTTGATTTTCCTCTGAGATCTCCTTCACTTCAATAATGTTAGCACCTTGAAGGAGATGATTCAAGGTCTTTTCGGTGAGGAGCTGATCCTTGAAGGAGTCCATAAGATTGTTCGTTTCATAGAACCGCTCTAGCGCTGCCTGATCCTTTCCCGTTTGCGCGGCTAAACTTTGAAAGCCATCCCTTGTTTCGTGCTCCTCAAGCGTGATATGCTCCATGTCGGCTATCTTGGCCAACACAAAGTCCTCCTTGACCCTCCTCTCCGCCACTGGCCGCAGCTCATCCCTCATCTTTTCCTCCGAGAAACCGGCGGATTCGAGCTGGGATCCGGAGCGGCCAATGCTCTGCTTGATAGAGGTTATTGAGCGTTCGATCTCCCTTTGGACCAAGGACTGGGGGAGCTCAAAGTCCACGGTAGCCGCTATCTTCTTTAACAGTCTGCCCTTTACCTCCCTATCGACCCTCCTTTCCTCTTGAAGGGTGAGGTCTTCCCTCACCCTCTCCCTCAGGACCGTCAATGAGGAGAACTCGTCGCCCAGGCTTCTCGCGAACTCATCGTTTAATTCCGGGACATCCTTTACCTTGATATCCTTGATTTTCACGCGAAACACAACGTTTTTACCGGCCAGTCTTTTATCGTTGAAATCCGCGTTAAACGCTACGGTTATCTCCTTTTCCTCGTCCTTTTTCAGGCCCACGATACCCGTTTCGATCTCGGGGTAGAATTGCTTGCTTCCCACGAGCACCGTGTAATCGCTGCCCGTAGTGTCGGTCAGGGATTTGCCGTTCCAAAAGCCCGTGTAGTCAACAACCGCATAATCCCCTTCTTCCACACCCCTGCCTTTATCCACGGAGATTAACTGAGCATGGGCCTCCCGTATCTCCTCCAGCCTCTTGTCAACGGTATCCTCGGAAACATCGATGATCTCCTTTTCCACTGTGAGTCCCATATAGTCCTTGAGTTCAAATTCCGGTCGTACTTCCATATCGATGGTATAGGAAAAGGGCTCACCTGGCTTTACTACCCCATCCTCAATCGCAGGGCTGGACAATGGGAAGAGCTTGGTTTCCTCAATCACCTCGGAGAAGGACTCGCGTATGATGTCGTTCTTTACCTCGTTGATGATATGCGTACCATAGTACTGCTCGAGGATCTTCCTTGGGATTTTGCCGGGCCTGAAGCCCTTAATTTTAACCCTTTTTGAGAACTTAAGAAGGGCTTGATGGTACTTGGAGGCTACCTTTTCCTCCTCGATCTCAACGGTGATCCGTCGTTTCGCCTGGCTTATTTCTTCAACATGTGTTTGCATATCCTCTCACCGGCACCATGAAGAAAGAAGAACGGATGTTCTCCCGCCCCCATTGATTCTCACCCGCGACCTCCCTGAGAAGATCATGAGGGCTTGATGTGAATTCAACGAATGAGAGTGCCGCACTCCACAGAAGAGGGACTGCCACACTCTCGAGGGCCCAACATCCAATCATTCCCTGCCCCCTGTGTCTCAGGATTATAGTGCCACACCGAGGGGGAATGGACCGCTTCTAAAATTTTGGTGCGAGAGAGGGGACTCGAACCCCTACCCGACGAAGCGGGCTGGATCCTAAGTCCAGTGCGTCTGCCAATTCCGCCACTCTCGCACGTGATTTCTTTATAGAATCCCTTGCCATTGGCGCCGCATGTATCCTCCATAAGACACCGGGCGTCTGAAGCGCATATGAGGCTACCCACTACGATTAATTATTCTCAAACCCTGTGTCAAGGGATAAAAGCAATGAAAGTCAAAAACGAGCGCTCCGGGCGATGGAATCCGCTCCTTTTTTCGACTTCTCGAGAACGCCGATATACCTTGTTTTTAAGGTATAGGTCATCGTGCAGGCCAGGCCAAGAAATGTGCCAAATGGCTGCGATTGCAGCAGGGACGATCTCTCGAAGCCTTCCTCATGTCGGATGGGCAGGAACGGCAACATCTGGACACTGCCCCATTTGATTGGCGCCTCGCCATATGCCCTTCTCACGAGACCGGAAAGCTCCCACAACGTAAAGGTATGGAGTCCCCGAAAAATGGAATGCTGAAAGAGGGCGGCGAGCTTTTTAAGGATGCAGCCAATCGAAAGGCTATTGAGAACGCCCACGAATATCCTATCCCTTGTTACCCTTCCCGCCTCTTGTAAAGCAGCGAGGGGGTCATCGAGGAACTCCAAGGTGAGAATAAGGGTTGTTATGTCGAACTCGTTATCCTCGAACGGGAGATCCTCGGCCCTGCCAAGCTCAAGGGCTGCCCTATGCCCCAGTCTTGATCGTGCGATATCCAACATATACGATGAGGCGTCCAGGCCGGTTACATCAAGCCCAATTCGGTAAAAGATGAGCAGATGGTTTCCCGTGCCGCACCCGATATCAAGCACCCGTTCCCCCCTTTTTGGCTGGAGGAGGCGCATGATTAGCTCGGTGCTCAATCGGTCGAGCGATATCCCCTCGGGTGAGTTCAGCCATTGCTCATAGAGCCGCGCAAAGGCACTGTCGAATACACGCCCCATGGCTCCATCTCACCTCCGCTACAAGAGAAAGGACATGACCTTAACAAGACGCTGAACCTCAAGGAACACAGGCCAGCCCCTACTCTCCATCCGTCTTCTTCCCTGTTCGGCCTCATCCTTGGGCCCAAACAGCAAGGTAAAGACCGGTTTTTTCCGGTCCTTTATTCCCGTCATCAGCTCTACCGGATCAAAGCCCCACACACCGCTTCCTGTGAACAGATGGATAAGCACCTTTGGCGTGTGTTCGGCGGGTACAAAGATAAGTGCGAGATCGGCCGACCCGTCAATGGCGGATACGGAGGGATACGCCTTGATTCCCAGCACCTCCTTGTGCCTTGGATTGACGGGATAGATCGTTCCGCTATAGCCGAATGCCACGTTTTTAAGCAGGCTGCATCCCCCCTTCCGTTCATCGGGGCTTGCACCCACCACAGCGATTCCCTTTGGCTCGAAGAAGCAACTCAGATCAGGTTTCATGATTTATCGTTTTTTTTCAGCCCTTCATAAGCCTTGCAACCATGGGCATCGCCCAGTTCGCAGCTTTTTTGAAAGTCCCTCTTTGCCGACTCCAACACCCCCTTGCCCTTGTAGGCCATTCCCCTTGTGTGGTATGCGGTAGCCATAGTCGGATCCAACGTAAGGGCCTTGTTGCAATCCCGAATCGCTGGATCAAAGAGGCCCTTTTGGAGAAAGGCCCATGCCCTGTTATTGTAGGCCTCGGAGTAGTCTGGATTCATGGCGATTACCCTATTATAGTCATCTATTGCCTTATCGTGCATGTGCAGTTCGATATAGGCGATTCCCCGGTTAAAATAGGACCGTATTTCCTCTGGCTTCAGGGTAATCGCCTCTGTATAGGCCTCAATCGCCCCCTTGAGGTCTCCCTCCTGATATCGCTTGCAGCCCGTATCAAAGCATTCCGCGAAGGTATCCGCTCTCTTATGGCCCTCTTTGGTATCGTGCAGCTTTGGTTCCTTTTTATCTAGCGGCCCGAGGTGCACGAACACGAAATAGTTCACAAGGGCAACGAGGGCGAATAATCCCAACCACATGAATACCCTTTTGGGCGTGAGTGGCGAGGTTTCCCGCTTGATTACGGCTTTACCTCTCCTGAGGCCCAGGGTGCGGTACGTGTCCTTGCCCTTAAAGTCCTTTATTACCATGCCGCTGGAACCTGAAATAGAGAATGAGTGAGAATAAAAGATGACACATTCCATGTAAAGTGAATAGTTAACAAAAAGTACCCTATTAAACAGGGGGAAGCCATAGTTGAACTTAGTTCGCTTCGCTCACAATTGGAATATTGGAATGATGGAATAATGCCTGCCTGTCGGCAGACAGGGGTTCTTAAGAAAATGGGGCAGTGGTTTATTGGTAAGTTTCTCTTGACAGGGAAGTTAATAAATGGATCATTGCTTTTAAAACCAACACTCCAATATTCCACCATTCCATTATTCCATGTGTGAGACAATATGGAACAGTCTCAAAAAAACCTTTTTAAT
>QMLW01000192.1 GCA_003646935.1 Deltaproteobacteria bacterium | reverse complement strand
GGGCCGAAGCTCCTTGGATACCGTTGAGGCCGCTACCAGCGTACAACCGGTGGTATCATCGATGATTTGCGCGTATATGTGCTTCGCGCTCTTAAACACAGTGAACCGCGGCATCTCGGGGGGTCCCCGAGTCTTCTTCCTCACCGTCTTGTTCTGCTTCCATCGAGCGATCATGTTGTCTTTCACGGATGGCATGTTCTCTCTGCCGTGTTTCGTTGCTTTTCCAGGGTTCTGGGGTTATCAGATCACTTCGCGATCTTGACAGCACGCGATGCTACGTCTTTATTCCCGTCTTCCCCGCCTTTCTCTTGATCCTTTCCTCCAGGTATTTTACCCCTTTTCCCTTGTATGGCTCGGGAGCCCTCAGGTCTCTAAGCTTCGCCGCCGTCGCCCCTACGAGCTCCTTGTCTATCCCGCTCAAGACGATCTTATTCTTCTGATCAAGCTGCGCTGTTACTCCCTTGGGAATAGCGTAGGTAATGGGATTAGAATAACCCAGGTTCAAGACCAGGTTGCTGCCCGAGAGCTCGACTCGATAGCCCACCCCGCTTATCTCGAGCGTCCTCTGAAATCCCGTGGTGACGCCTACTACCATGTTGTCTATCAAGGTACGAAAGAGGCCAAAAAGGGATCGTGATTTCTTCGAGTCATCGGAAATCGACAGCGATATCCGAGCGTCATCGATCTGCACCTTCACTCTGCGGTGGATAGGGCGTTGCAGCTCCCCCTTCGGTCCTCGTACGGTCAGTATCCCATCTTTGAACTGGACCTCCACCCCTTCTGGCACGTTGATTGGTTTCTTCCCTACCCTTGACATCCCAGCACCTTTTTATGCTACCACACCGAGCACACGACCTCCCCGCCAATCCCCAGCCTCCTGGCCTCCTTATCGGTCATTACTCCCCTCGAGGTGGAAAGGATGGTAATCCCGAGGTTGTTCAACGTCTTGGGGATCTTCTTCGAGCTCGCGTATACCCTACAGCTCGGCTTACTTATCCTCTTGAGGCCTTTTATTACAGGGCTCTTGTCCTCGTTGTACTTCAAATAAATCTCGATACTGCCCTGCTTGGTATCCTGCAGGAGCTTGTAGTTCCTGATATAACCTTCAAATTTCAATATCTTCACGATATCGATCTTCATCTTAGAGCTCGGAACTTCCACCGTATCGTATGAGGCGATGAGCGCATTTCTAATCCTCGTGAGAATATCAGCAATGGGGTCGGTCATCGTCATTACCTGTCTCCATCCATAATCAACTACCAACTGGACTTGATAACGCCCGGGATATCACCTCGGGAGGCCAAGTTCCGAAAACAAATCCTGCAAATGCCGAACTTTCTTAAAAAGGCCCTGCTCCTGCCACAGATTGGGCACCGGTTATACTTACGCACGCGAAATTTTGGCTGCCTTTGCGCCTTGGCGATCAATGCCTTTCTTGCCACGACATCCCCTCTCTTACCTTCGAAACAGTATGCCCAGTCTCTCGAGCAGAAAACGAGCCTCTATATCCGTTCGTGCAGTGGTCACGATGGTGATATTGAGGCCTTTCACCTTATCGATCGTGTCGTAATTGATCTCCGGAAAGATGATATGTTCCCTAATGCCCAGGCTATAGTTGCCCCTCCCATCAAAACTCTTATCCGATAATCCTCGAAAGTCTCGAACCCTGGGAAGGTTTACGTTAAAGAGCTTATCCAAAAAACAGTACATCCTCTCCCTCCGAAGGGTCACCATACAACCAATAGGCATCCCCTCCCTCACCTTGAAGCTGGCGATGGACCTCTTTGCCCTGGTGATCACCGGTCTCTGCGCGGCAATCAGAGCGAGTTCCTCCACGGCTGAATCGAGGATCTTGATATTGTGTATTGCCTCGCCCAGTCCCATGTTCAAGATGACCCGCTCAAGCCTCGGCACCTCCATGATGTTCTTGTAGTCAAACTCCTTGACCAGGGAGGGAATTACTTCCTTTATGTATTTCTCCCTTAAACGCGACATAGCTACGTATCCATGACCTCTCCGCACTTCTTGCAAAACCTGACCTTGCTGCCGTCCTCGAGAACCTTCCTTCCTATCCTCGCCGGCTCGGCGCACTTCCCGCAGACGAGCATGAGATTGGAGACATGGATGGGGGACTCCTTCTCTATGATGCCCTCCTGAGCGCTTTTCCCTCCCGCCCTGGTATGTCTCTTGACCATATTCAGCTTCTCGACTATCGCCCTATCCTTTCGGGGAATCACCTTCAACACTGTGCCTATCTTGCCCTTCTCCTTTCCGCTAATCACCATTACCTTATCGTTCTTCCGTATATGTAATCTCTTCTTCTCCATGGCAGATATCCGTGACATCAATCAAAGCACCTCTGGTGCGAGTGAGATGATCTTCATAAATCTCTTCGCCCGAAGCTCCCGTGCCACCGGCCCGAAAATTCGCGTGCCGATTGGCTCCCGCAGCTGATTGATGAGCACCGCTGAGTTATCATCGAATCTAATGTATGAACCATCATTGCGCTTGGTCTCCTTGGTTGTTCTCACTACGACTGCCCGCAACACATCGCCCTTCTTTACCTTGCTATTGGGCAGGGATTCCTTCACGGAGACCACGATCACATCCCCTACACGGGCGTACCGCCTCCTCGTGCCTCCAAGCACCTTTATACAGTACAACTTCTTTGCACCTGAATTATCAGCAACGTTCAATATTGTCTCAGCCTGTATCATGGTAATAATGCTCACAATTACGCGCGTTGAAAGCGCCTTGCTTGCCTGAAATTCGAAAGCATAATCCATCGGTATCGGAAACATCCATTGCCCTTTGCGCCCGCTATTCCAGGATCTCCAATACCCTCCATCTCTTTAACTTGCTTATGGGGCGAGTCTCGATGAGCCTCACTTTCATGCCTGGTTGACATCTGTTCTGGGGATCGTGCGCGAGGTAATGGGAGCGATACCTGATGTATTTCTTGTACTTCTTGTGTTTTGCGAGCCTTTCCACGAGCACCCTGGCCGTTTTATCCATCTTGGTATTCACCACCACGCCCAACAGCTCTTTTCTCTTTCCACGTTCATCCATCTTATCCCTCAGCTTCTCCCCTGGCAGAGAGCTCCTTCAGCACGGTTTTCACCCGGGCAATATCCCGTTTTGTCTTCTTCAATGCGGTATGGTTGCTTAATTGTCCCGTGGCCAACTGAAATCGAAGGTTAAACAACTCCCTCGCTAACTCCCCTTCCCTTTCCAATAATTCCCTGATGCCCAACTCCCGTAGCTCTTCCGGCTTCACCACCTCATGCGCTCCTGCTTAAGAATTTCGTGGCAAATGGTAATTTATGGCCGGCCAATCTGAATGCCTCCCTGGCCACTTCTTTGTCCACACCTTCTATCTCGTATATCACCCTGCCGGGTTTTATTGGTGCCACCCAGCCTTCGAAATTACCCTTTCCCTTCCCCATTCGCGTTTCAGCGGGCTTCTTGGTTATCGGCTTATCGGGAAAAACCCTGATCCATATCTTGCCGCCCTTCTTTACCCTTCTCGTGATCGCTATCCTAGCGGCCTCGATTTGTCTCGCGGACATAAAACCGCACTCCACCGCCTGGAGGCCATAATCACCGAATTCCAGATCCGAACCCCTGTATGCCTTGCCCCTCGATCTTCCCTTTTGTACATTTCTATACTTATACTTCCTCGGGCTTAACATGACGGTGCCTCTCTATTCCTCCTTAATGCCAAACCTCGCCCTTGAACAGGATAACCTTTACTCCAATTACCCCATAGGTGGTAAAGGCCTCAGCAAATCCGTAATCGATATCCGCCCTCAGGGTATGGAGCGGCACCCTTCCCTCTCTGTACCATTCCCTTCTGGCCATCTCCGCCCCACCGAGCCTACCGGCACATGAGATCTTTATGCCCTGAGCGCCAAATCTCATCGCGGAGTTGACTGCCTTCTTCATGGCCCTGCGAAAGGCCACCCTCCGAACCAACTGCATTGCCACATTCTCCGCTACTAACTGGGCCTCAACCTCCGGCCTTCGCACTTCCTTGATATCGATGAATACCTCCCGGTTGACCCTGCCCTCGATCTCCTTTTTTAGATTCTCAATCTCGGCACCTCTCTTGCCGATGATTATCCCCGGCCTCGATGTGTAGATCCTGATCCGCGCCTTATTGGCAGCCCTCTCAATCTCTATCTTCGATACCCCAGCTTGATTCAACCGGCTCTTGAGAAATAGCCTAACCCTAGTATCCTCCACCACAAGCGACGGAAATCCCGAAGTCGCGAACCAGCGACTGCTCCACGTTTTATTGATGCCTAATCTTAGACCTACTGGATTTACCTTTTGGCCCACTCACATCTCCTTGTATTTCACGTGACTGTATCCGTTACGAGCCTTTACCTGCCGAACTATCCGGCTATCTCTCATCGAGGATAACCGTAAGGTGACTCGTCCTCTTTCGTATCCTCGTGGCCCTGCCCATGGCCCGAGGCCTAAATCGCTTTAATGTCGGGCCCTCATCGGCATAGATATGCTTTATGAACAACCTGTCCACATCGATATCGGGAGATTGATTGGCATTGGCCACGGCGGAATTGATCAATTTTCGAAGAATAGGCCCTCCCTTCTGTGGCGCAAAGGTTAAGAGGTTCAGCGCCTCGTCAACCCGCTTTCCCTGTATAGCCCGCATGAGCAACCTGATCTTTCTCGGCGATATCCGTATGTATTTCGCAATTGCCTTTACTTCCATCTCTTACCCGGGATCCCCTCAATACGTTCCCTTACCTCCCCACCCGCCATCGCGAGCCGCTCAGGCGAGACGGGCAGGCTGACACCACAGGGTGCTCGCCCCGTTATTTTTTCTTACCCCTCATGCGAGATTTCTTATCGCCCCCGGCATGGCTGTAGAAGATCCTGGTCGGCGAAAACTCGCCCAATTTGTGCCCCACCATATCCTCGGTGATGAATACGGGAACGAATTTCTTGCCGTTGTGTACCGCAAAGGTTAACCCTATGAACTCCGGCAGGATAGTCGAACGCCTGGACCATGTCTTTATCACCTGATGGGTATCCCCCTCAGTGATCCTTCGTACTTTCTTCATGAGGGTCTCATCCACGAAAGGTCCTTTAT
>QMLW01000191.1 GCA_003646935.1 Deltaproteobacteria bacterium | reverse complement strand
AATTTTGGGCAAAGATTGTCGGCAAAGGAGATAGTTCCGATGATTCATATTGACAACGAAACATGTAAAGCCTGTGACATATGCGGCCATGTGTGCCCCCGCCATATCATCGAGACGATTGAACGGGAAGGGGAAAAGGTCACCCTTGTCTCTCTCTCATGGAGCAGCGTCGATCGATTCGACGATATAAGGATAAGCCCGTTTCCCGTGACATCCTTGATCGGATTATAGAAGCTGCGCACAGGGCTCCCACGGGAACGAGCCGGAGGAGCGTGACGTCTATGCCAGCATCACCCTCGGCTATCCGAAATACCACTATAAGCGGATCATCCCTAGGAGACTGGCCGAGGTCCGCTATCTGAGCTAATGGGGAGGGGCTCTCTCTGCCCACAGCGAGCGGCCAGGCAATAAGAATGGTTGGGCGAAAAATGTCCCATGTCAAGGGCTGGCCCCACGCGGAAATCGCTTTCTTATTTCGCTTGATTTTGGCGGAAATTGGTGCTAGAGCTTCGCCTAGAAGGAGGATACATATAAGATGTCAAGCGATTTTGACCAGGCAATGGAAGAGATGCAGGCAGCCATTATAGAGGATGCCCGCAAGACATATTCGGAAGGGGTAGTTCAGAGGTGGCTTAATCCAAGACAATTGGGAGAGATACGGGATCCTCAGGCCTGCGGAAAGGTGACGGGGCCCTGTGGGGATACGGTGCAGATATTCTTGAGGATCGAAAACGACAGGATCATGGACGCCCGGTTTCTCACCGACGGCTGTATGACAACCATAGCCGCGGGCTGCATGGCCTGCGAGCTCGCCATTGGAAAAACCTATAAGAAGGCGTTCGCCATCACCAAGGAGCTCATCCTGGAGCAGCTCGGAGGGCTGCCGGAGGAGAGCGTGCACTGCGCTCTGCTGGCGTCGAACAGCTTACGGGCCGCCTTGACCGACTATCTGGACTTTAAAAGCGAGCCATGGAAGCGGCTCTACAAGAAGCAGTAAACCCATGGCGGACTACAAAACCCGCTACAGGAACGCCACCTTCTCCAAGGAAAAGATCGAGCTCGACGGCAAGTACTTTGAGAACTGCCAGTTCAAGGATTGCCTTATCATCGTGGAGACAGGGGAAACGGATCTTAGGGGGAGCAGTTTTTTGAACTGCAAGTTGTTGCTCAGGGGCAACGCCTATACGATTGGGAAGATAATCAAGCTCTTTACCGGCAAGAGCCCCCTCAAGGTGTTGGATTTCGATGAGCCGTTATTTGAAGAAGGGCCAAGTGGTACTTCTTCATAGGTGTTGTATCTCCTCTAGGCCGATCGTTTTTCGGTACCGCATGCAGTTTGCATTGTCGTGGTAGTGATCCAGGAACGATATGCGCTCTATGTTCCGGTATGCCCTTTCCCGAGCCCCTTCCAAGGTGGCATCCCCTGCGATAACGTGGAGGACCCTTCCACCGTCCGTTACCAGGCCCTTGTCTTGATCCTCCCTCACTCCTGAAAAGTAGATGGCAATTCCCCTGTCGATCTGATCCAGGCCCACCACTTGATGACCTTTTCCGTATCGGCCTGGATACCCTTTATTCCACCCCTTGCTTGCCTTTGAACGGCCCTCCATGGCAACCACATCCACATAGCATTGATTGTTCCAGACAGGGTATATTTGATCGAGCGTCCCTTCCCACACCGCCATACCTATTTCGAATAGATCCGTGCTCAGTTTTCGGGAGAGCACTTCCCATTCGGGATCACCGTGTCGCACGTTGATCTCAAAGACATCCAGATTATTGTAGGGATCGAGGTTGAGGCCGAAGTACAGGACCCCCTTGTAGTCCCATCCCAGGCCTAAATCGCCTCGGTTGTAAATCGCGTTCACCGTGGGATTTACGATCTCCTTTATGATCTTATTGACGAGCCAGGGGCTTAGCAGTTTATGGGGGGCATAGCACCCCGTGCCGCCTGTGTTGAGATTGCCGCCGAATTCCTTGATCGCGTTCTCGTCATCGAGATCAAAGGCCCGCTTGTAGTCCTGGACGAACATCTTCAACGGTAGCGCGTGTTGGCCATCCAGGTACACGAAAAAGGAGATCTCAGTGCCGTACTTCCGCTCCTCAATGACAACCCTATCGCCGGAGCTGCCGAATATCTTTTCCACCATGAGTTTCTCAACTGCGCTCTCCGCTTGGGGAACGTCGTCGCATCCGATGGCGCCCTTTCCCGCTGCGAGGCCGTTGGCCTTTACGAAGACCTGGTAGCCGATGTTTCTGACATATTCCTTGGCCTGTTCCGGGTCATCGAAGACCCTGTATTCGGGCTTGGATACCCCAATATCGCGCAGGATATCATCGGTAAATGCCCGATCGCTCTCGAGCCTTACGTATTGTTGCCGTGGACCGATTGTCCTGATGCCGTGTTCATTCAGCACATCAACCAGCCCTTCTTCTAGGGGATTCTCCGAGCCGATATCAACGAGATCGACCTTTTTTTCCAGGCAGAATTTCGAAACCTCGCTGAAATCCCGTATATCGAAACACTCTATCAGGCCCCTCTTGCCCTTTAAGGTATAGGCCACACCGGGATTGCCGGGAACGAAATAGACCTTGTCAACGTGCTGGCTGTCTCCGTATTTATCAGCAAGGCTCTGATCCCTGCCTCCCGTACCGTAAACGAGTACCTTCATGTCTGCCTCCTTTAGAGTGGCGTTGGTTTATTTCGTCTCAGAAAACCACGTGCTCTGGGCGTGCTCAGAGACGATGGCTCTGCCGGTCATGAGGGTTTCTTTCACATGGAGTAATGGAGTAGTGGATGAATGGAGTGATGGAAAAACTGGTACCTGATACACCGCAGATAACCCCACAAGAGCCCGGGTTTGTGCAGCCTTCTGGATACTCAAAATCCTTCCCTCATCTTTAGACCATTACTCCAGTACTCCATTACTCCAAGAAACACGGAATTTTAAGACCCGCTTTTGACCCTTCCAGGGAGCTCCAAACAAAGCTAAGACCTCTGGCGTGGGTCTTTGCTGGTATGTCCGAGGTCAAGGGATGATTGTCGGAATATATTGGGATTGCCCGGGGTTGTCAACAGCAATCGGGTGGAGGGGAGCCCATTTGAGGTTGTCTTTTTACTACATTCTGCTATACTTCATGGACACATACGCGGAATACCCATACGTGAAGGATAACCGTTCTATGGTGAAAATCGGCGTTATTTCAGATACCCACCTCAAGGCGGTGAGCTCGGAGTTGGTCGATATATATGAGAACTACCTCTCCGATGTGGAGATGATCTTACACGCAGGAGATCTCGTCTGTCTGGAGGTCGCCGATTACTTGTCTCAAAAGCCCCTTCATGTGGTTCAGGGTAATATGGATACCGTGGACGTGAGGGAGCGGTTCCCCAAGAAAGAGATAGTTGAGGTGGGTGGTTTTCGTTTGGGCCTTATCCACGGGTGGGGCTCTCCCCTCGGGATAGAGAGAAGGATACGCTCTGAGTTTAACGATGTGCATGCAATAATCTATGGGCATTCACACAGGCCCTCCAATCACGCCGATGAGGGGGTCCTTTTTTTTAATCCCGGAACGGCCACGGGTTTCAGGATGGCCGGGTCCAATTCTATCGGGATCTTGGATATAGCGGACACAATCAAGGGAACGATAATTCCAGTCTAAGGGTAGGTGATGAAGGTTCTCTGGGCGCCATGGCGAATGGACTACATTACCGCGAGCAACGAGAAAGGGGAATGCATATTCTGCTCGGGTGATGACAGAGATCACGATGAAGAGCGGTTGATCCTTCATGTGGGAGAACGGAGTATTGTGCTCATGAATAGATTCCCTTACATAAACGGTCATCTTCTCGTGGCCCCCGTGCGCCACGTTTCCGCTCTTAATGCCCTCGCCAATGAGGAAAAACTGGATCTCATCACCATGGTTGAGCGATCCATAGGGATCTTGGCTGAGGTTATGAATCCCGGTGGATTCAACGTTGGTTTAAACTTGGGACATATAGCAGGTGCCGGCGTAGAGGAGCATATCCACTTTCACGTCGTCCCTCGGTGGAGTGGGGATACTAATTACATGACGGTGATTGGAGATGTGCGGGTAATCCCAGAGCATATTCAAGCGACCTATCTGAAATTGCTGCCCTTTTTTAGAAACCTTTGAGGGACGATTCGGAGTAGGTTGCAAAGGTGGATCATATGGTGTTGACCGTAAGAAACGATGATTGTAATGATAGAATAATTGCGAGGAGCTGAGGAGGAGCTATGAAACACATAAAAGCTATCATAAGCATATTGATCATGTTGTTGGTGATAATCCTTATTGTCGAAAACCTCGAGCAACTTTCCAAGACCCTAACACTGAGGATAGATTTCCTTTTTTGGTCTCACGAGACTCCTCCTATGGCCTTTTATCTGGTCATGATTATCGTATTTTTACTCGGTGTATTTATTGCCGGTTTCCTCGGGATATTCGAGCGATTCAGGCTGAAGAAGGAGATCAGGGCCCTGTCAAGGGAGAAGGCCGCAAAGGATAGGGAAATGGACTCCCTCAGAAAGACGCCTGTGTATGAAGGCAGAGCGGAAGACTCAGAGCCCGAGCAAGAAGACGACATTATGGCCTGATTGACGGGAGCTGGCCGATTCTTCCATCGTATCTTCCTCTCTCATCTAAGCGTGTAGAAGGGGGGTATCTATTTTACGAAACGTCATCCTATAGGTAGTAAAAAGGCGCTTACATGATTTGCAGTTCCTTATTTAGAAGGCATGCGCTGATCTCCGTTTTCATATCCCTCTTCTTCGCCCTTTCCTTTCCCTCACCTGCTTATGCCACCAGTTCCTCCTCGTCACATTCCGCTGCACGGCTTTTTAAGCGATCCCAGGATTGCTCAAAAGCACTCTATCGGTCCTCAACCAAGCGAAAGTACCGACACAACTGGGAGAGATGCATAGCACGCTACAAGAGCGTTTACCAGGGATTCCCCCATACCGATGAAGCGGTATGGGCGATGTATAAGGCCGGCAATCTTTGGACCGATCTCTCACGGTACTCGGGCAGGGAATCAGATCTCGATCGAGCTATCACGCTCTATAGAGATCTGGTGAAGAAATACAAGGAGCACAGATT
>QMLW01000190.1 GCA_003646935.1 Deltaproteobacteria bacterium | reverse complement strand
GTCCTCTCCTTGATGGTCTTTGGGTGAAGCTGGTCGGGGAGCTGAGCCGCTGCTGTGCCTGCACGTTTTGAGTAGGGGAACACGTGCAGATAGCCTATGGGGAGATTACGCAAGAGCGCAAAGGTGGTATCGAACGCCTTGTCCGTTTCTCCAGGGAAGCCGGCCATCACATCAACCCCGAGCGAAACCCGGTGTATGCGACGAGCAATATCCTCTATCAGGTTAGAGAATTCCTCCGCTGTATAGTGTCTGTTCATCCTCTCCAACACGGTATCGTCCCCGCTCTGGAGTGAAATATGAAGGTGGCGGCACACCCAATCATGGCTCTCCATGAATGCAATCAAATCGCTTCCAATCTCCGTCGGCTCGAGCGAGCTGAGCCTTACCCGCATCTGTGACCTGAACTTGGCAATCTCAACGAGCAGGCGATGGAGATCAACGCCATCTCCCAGGTCCGTGCCGTACTTGCCCAGGTGAATCCCGGTGAGCACCGCCTCCTTGTACCCGCTCATCTCAAGCCCCCTTAGTAGTTCCACGACCCTATGAGGCTCTAGGCTCCTGAGCGGCCCACGGGCGTCTGGAACAATACAGTAAGAACAGAACGATTCACATCCGTCCTGTATCTTCACGAATGCCCTTGTTCTCCCTGCGAAGGATCTGATGGGAAGGTACTCGAACGGGCAAGAAGCCTCAAAATCATTCCTTAGAATAAGGGGTCGGTCTCGACGAGTAGCATTCAGCAACAGCCCGGGAAGCAATCCCTTTTCCCTGTTTCCCGTGATAATATTAAGGCCCTCGATAGCGGCCAATTCCTCGGGAAACACCTGCCCATAGCATCCAACCGCGGCGGTAACTGCCATCGGGTTCTCCCTGATGCCCCTTCTGATGGCCTGTCTGGTTTGATAGCTCGCCGTGGCGGTCACGATGCAGCCATTGATGATGACGAGGTCCGCCTCCTCTTCCGCCTTAGCCTTCTTGCAGCCCCTGCTGATTAACGAGTTCTCGAGAAACGCGGACTCGTAGTGGTTCACCTTACAGCCGAGGGTAATGATTTTAAATAGTTTCGACATGGTACAACGTTATCCGTTCACCGTTATCCGTTCACCGAAGTATACGAAGGCCTGAGTGCAGTCAACGGATAACGGACAACAGTGAACGCTCAAGCTTTTCTTATCCATCCTCCTCCCAAAACCCTTTCTCCATCATAGCACACCAGTGCCTGGCCAGGGGTTATCGCCCACTGGGGCTCATAGAATTCACATCGCACACGATCAGCTGAAAGCATGGTAAGGGTGCCCTCGGCTGGCTTGTGCCGGTAGCGTATCTGGGCCTGCACCTTTATGGCCATGGCACCCGGCTTGGAGCCTATCCAGTGAAAATCCTCGGCGATCAGGCTATGGGAAAATAGATGATGCCGAGAGGCCACGACGATCTCATTTGTCTCGGGCCTTATCCGACAGACATACAGTGGATTTCCGGATGCAATCCCCAAACCGTGCCGCTGCCCAACTGTATAGGCATGGATGCCTCTATGGATACCTAACACATTGCCCTGAAGGTCGACTATATCGCCCGACGAGGGAATCTCCCACCCCATGGTCCCCTGAAGCAACGTTCGGTAGTCATTATCGGGAATAAAGCATACCTCCTGGCTCTCCGAATGGAACGCTTCGGGAAGGCCCCTTCCCCTCGCTTTACTTTTCACCTCCTTCTTGGTGATATCCCCTAACGGAAATACCACCCTTGAAAGATGTGCCTGGGTCAGCCTATGTAAGAAATAGGATTGATCCTTGCGTCCATCCTTTCCCCTAAATAGCTCTGTGTAGTTGCCCTTAGAGCTCTTGCTCACCCGCGCATAATGGCCCGTTGCCAGGCAGTCAATCCCCCTTTCATCCATCCATTCGATTACCTGCCCGAATTTGATGAGCTGATTGCATACCACGCAGGGATTGGGGGTACTGCCATTGAGGTAAGCGTTGATGAAGTAATCGATGACCTTTTCCTGAAAGGAATCACCCACATCGAGGTGAAACAGGGGAATGTCCAATTCATCCGATAGGCGCGAAACGGCCTTTTTTCTCCTTTTCCTCTCCTGGTGGGAAATGGGCAGGATCAGGTGAATGCCCACCACATCCCATCCTTCGTCTCTGAGAAGCCTCGCGGCATAGAAGCTATCCATTCCCCCGCTAAGGGCAACCGCAACGCTCTTTTTCCCCTTACTCATCCTCACCACTGTACGATTTGAGCTTGGTTCATACTGGTCCGCGCAAAGTGTATCAAATACCTCACTCTTTGCCAAAGGATTCCGACAGGTATGTGCATTGAACTCGGTTCGCTCTGGCCCACCTCGACCAATGGGCAAGTCCTTTGATTGAAATGGTGGAATACTGGAATAATGAAGTGATGGTTTGCAGGAAACTGGAAAACCTGTGGAACGTATGTTGCACAATGTGCATAGGCGGCAAAAGCCTTGTCAACAGAACGTTAGATTAATGCGCCTAAGCCCGCATAAAATCATATAACGATTTTATTCGATGAGGGCCCTGTCGAAATTTACCTCCATTGCCTTAGGTGGGCATGAGATCACACACATCTCGCAGGCACTGCACCGATCGCTGTCAAAGGCAACGGTCATCTCGGGCCTTTCAATGTAGAGTGCACCCGTAGGGCACACCGCCGTACAGATGCCACAATGGTAGCATTTCTCCTCATTTCTCCTAATATCCTGGCCGATGTCTTCAACCTTGACGCCGAGGCCCTTCAGGTATCGCACGCCTGCGGTGTAGTTCTTTCGATTGCCGCTCAACTCCATCACCACCATACCCTCTTTCCTGGGATAGATGGTAGCCTTCAGGATATTAAAGGACAGATCGTAGTTCTTGACCAGATTGACCACGATCGCCTGATTCACGATCTCCCTAGGGAACCTGAGAGAAACCACCTTTGAATACATGCTCGCCTCCTACCTATACTTTTTCATCACCCTGGAAAAACCAGGTAAAGCGCGTTCAATGGTTCCATCATCCACACAGTAGGCAATCCTAAAATGCCCGGGGCCTCCGAAGCCGGTGCCCGGCACGGTCAGGATATTTTCCTCCTGCAAGGATCTTACAAACGCCACGTCGTCTGGAATCGGGGACTCAGGGAAGAGGTAGAAGGCCCCAGCTGGCACGGAAAACGTGTAGCCCGCCTCCTTCAATCCCTTACAAAGGGCGTCCCTCTTTCTCTGATAGATGGCGGGATCAACGCTTTCTCCCAGAAGAAAGGGGATCAACCGTTGCATCAATGCAGGCGCATTCACAAAACCGATCACCCTGTTGCACAGAATGAGCCCCTCCATGATAATATCCTTATCCTTCATGAGCGGATGAACGGCAATATAGCCGATCCTCTCGCCTGCTATGGATAGATCCTTTGAAAATGAGGTGACGAGGAAGCTTTCCTGATATGCGCTAAAAATAGAGGGACACGTCAGGCCATTGTAGACAATCTTGCTGTATGGCTCATCGGAGATCAGGTAGATGGCCTCACCATACCTCTCGCTGTATCGGGTGAGCAGCCTTCCTACGTGATCCAGTTCATCGGTTGTGTACACCTTTCCGGTGGGATTGTTCGGATTGTTCAACAACACCGCCTTGGTATTGGGGCCGATTGCATCCTCGATCTTGGCAAGGTTGATGGAAAAGTCGGGATTCGTATCGACTATTTTGGAAACACCACCGTAGTTATCCACATAGTAATAGTACTCCATAAAGAAGGGCGCCGGGATAATCACCTCGTCACCGGGATTGAGAATAGTCTTAAAAACCACGTTCATTGCCCCCGCAGCTCCGGCGGTCATGACTATGTCATCTCCGGTAAAGGAAAACGTATGGAGATTGCTCAGGTAATCAGCCACCGCCTTCCTCGTTTCCACGAACCCGGCATTCGGCATATAGCCATGGGTACCGGTCGATCCATCGGAAACCACCTGCATGAGTATCTCCTTGAATTTTGCCGGAGGCTCCAGGTTGGGATTTCCCAGGCTAAAATCGAAAACGTTCTGCATTCCATATTTTTTCTTTCTCCTCGCACCCTCCTCGAACATCATTCTTACCCACGACGCCTTTTCGATCATCGCCTTGATTCTCTCAGAAACAGTCATAACTCACCCCTTCTCTGATGTTAATCTACAGGATAAAAAAAGGCCGTGGAAGGTTGCTCTTTCCACGGCCTGGTACATGCTCTCTTAGCGTCCTCAGTCAGGTCCGCGGACAGAGGTAAAGCTAAAAAAGTAATACATTGAGAAGTTTCTCACTGAAATGTATACCCTTTTGACCATGTTCTTCGCCTTTGTTGCCTTTACCTTAACATCAATAGACAAAGAAAAAATATTTGTCAATAAAAAAATTGATGGTTGTCAGCTAAATTAATGTTGACAGTCGAGGGAAACTGCAGTAGATAAAAAGAAAATGCTGGGGGAGCTGGTTGGCTGAGAAATTCCTGCCTTGCCCTGCTTGATTTCAGATCGGGTGAGCAGAATGACCCCTTGAACCTGTCCGGGTAATTCCGACGTAGGGAACGCGGTTGAAAAACAGGAGGCCGTAATTCTGAAATCTGGAATTACGGCTTTTTTGTGCGGAACCGCTTCCTGTCACCACGACCCCTCGCAATAATCAATTAGGCAAAGCGGCTCATGCCAAGCAATAATGAAATCAAACCCAGGGAGATGCACGGATATGTACCCTCAAGAGAGGAGTTGTCATGAAGCGGGTATTGACTATTGCCGGCTCTGATTCCGGCGGCGGAGCTGGTATTCAAACGGATCTAAAGACAATCACCGTGCTGGGCGGATACGGCATGAGCGTGATCACGGCGCTCACCGCACAGAACACCGTCGGAGTTCAGGCGGTTTATGAGCTGCCGCTGGAGTTCATAGAAAAGCAAATAGACTCGGTTATGGAGGATATCGGGGCCGATGCGGTTAAAACGGGGATGCTCTCCAGCTCCGCGATAGTGAGTCTGGTAGCCTCCAAGATCGCACAATATCGCGTAACGCGCTTGGTTGTGGACCCGGTCATGGTGGCGAATAGCGGAGATCCCTTGCTCAAGCAAGAGGCACACGAGGCCCTCCGAGAGGAGTTGATCCCCC
>QMLW01000189.1 GCA_003646935.1 Deltaproteobacteria bacterium | reverse complement strand
TCAGGGACTGTTCCAGGCCTTTATTGATTTAGTTCCCGGCGGCTTCAGCGAATACCTCCTAGGGGGAAACCGCGCCGCCGGACCGGATCGGCTCGATGCCGGCATCAGTCAGGGCAAGCCCTACCTGCTTACTCCGTGCGGATTTGATATGATAAGCTGCGGTCCTATTCAGAGGAGGGATGAGGGCGATCCGCTTTGGGTTACCCGAAAATTGGCGGAAAGAAAGCTTTTAATCCAGGATGCGATGAGGGTTCAGGCCAGAACGAGCCCCGAGGAAATGGAGGCAATTGCCGATGCGGTTGCTGAAAAACTCAATACCCACGGGAACAAGACCTTGGTGAAGTTCATTATACCGACCAAGGGCTTCTCATCGCTCAGCGTAGAGGGGGGCGCCCTCTATGATCCCATATCTGATAAGGCATTTATCGAGGAGTTCAGAGAGAGACTAGATCCGGAGATCGAGATCATAGAGGTCGACGCACACATCAATACGCCTGAGTTTGCTCGGGCCGTGGTGGATGCATTGGAGAAAATCCTTTGATGCACGGGGATCCTTTGAGAGATGGGGCTTTGGAATTTACGATAAAGACAAAAGAAGAGACCTATAGGATCGAGGCCTCTGTAAAGGAAATAGGTGAGGATTTGCTGGTAGCTATTTGGGGTGGGGATAGACCCCATATCGGTGCTGTTGCGATTGCCCAGCCAAGGCCGAGTTTAAAGGATAGAACCGAGATAAGTGCTACCGCATCCGTGTTTTGCTATGTGGGCCACAAGGATGATGTGGTCGCCAAGGAGGCGGCCGAGAGGATCTCCTCAGCACTTAACACCAATGTGGTAGTCGCGGCGGGTATTCACTGGGATGATATCGATGAAGCGGGAATTAACGCCATTATAGAAAATAGCAGGCATTTAGTTGAAATGATAATTGAGAGGGTTCCCATGAGAGAACCGCGATGAGGTTATTGCAGATCATTTGAAGCGATTTCTGATTGGAGTATGGGTGTGAATATGAAAAACCGGATCATAATTGGCATTACGGGTGCTAGCGGTGTTATCTATGGGATAGAATTGATAAAAGAACTCGCTAAAAAGGATCTGGAGATCCATCTTATTATTTCAGAGTCGGGTAAGAAGAATATTACCATTGAGACGGAGTATTCAGTCGGGGACCTGGAGTCCATGGCGGATAAGGTCTATGACAACGCCGATCTGAGTGCACCTCTGGCGAGCGGATCGTTTTTTACCGATGGCATGGTCGTTGCCCCGTGCACCATAAAGACCTTATCGGGCATTGCCAATTCCTACTCCGACAGCCTCATCGTGAGGGCGGCTGATGTTGCCTTAAAGGAGAGGAGGAAATTGGTGCTCTTGGTTCGGGAGACGCCGCTTCATAAGGGACACCTTCAACTCATGTCGGCAGCCGCTGACCTGGGCGCCCATATCCTGCCCCCCATACCGTCCTTCTACAATCACCCCGAGACGATTGAGGACATCATCCACCAGACCATCGGCAAGGTCTTCGATTATCTGGGGATCGAACACGACCTATTTAAACGTTGGGGTGAAAATAAGTAGATATTATAGTTTGACTTTAGGTTTTATGAAGATAAACTGACATTAACGTTCAATCTGCCCAATATGTTGGTAAGATACTTGAGAGACAGTGCAGGTAGAGGAGCTTTTTGATTTGTCAAAATCACCAAGAATCCCATTTGCGATTTTCCAGCCAGGAAACAGGTGTTTCCATGTTCTCGCTCTGATTGATTCAATCAATAATTGTCAATAGGCCCTCTGTGGCCCTGGTAGACTGTATCAACTTGTTTGGGCAGTGCGTTGTTTATGGCTATTTGCTTCTCTTGCGCTGATCGGTTCCAGGTGTAATGCCGAGAATATGCCTTTTCAATGTTTGGATAATCTGATTTGGAAAACCTCAGTATTCGGTTTTTTCCTTTCCCCCATTGATGATAGACAGCCTGCCGCGACACCATGTTGAGATCGTGAACATGGAAGCCTATAATGCGAAGAATTCGGTTTGCTTTGGAAAGGCTGCCCTCGAATACTCTTTCAAGATAAGGAACTTGCCCTTTGCACCAAGCTTCATAATTTTTTCTTGAAAGATTGCCCATCTCAATAAGGACATCAGAGGGGGTAACAACGTCTGAACGAGCCAAAAATTTTGCTACCGCCCTCACTAAGCGGCAGTAGTATTTATCTCTCTGGTAAGTAATGAGTGTGATGTGTTTCATCTTTTTCTTGTTGTCCGAATAGCGAGAGGATATACAAAAAAATCAAAAAGGTAATTCCCAAACCCGTACTCCATCGAAAATGTCTGAATCTACATCGGGCGAATCCATGACCCCTTGATGAAGCTCGACCCTCGCGAAAGGCGAGTCTAGATGAACTTCGCCCCACTGCCAGGCGGTTTGTTTGGCAAATTGTTCGTCATCCGTATTGACCATCAAATAACCCACGGGTTCACCTGATTCCGAAACAAATTTCAAAGATATTACTTTCGATTTCACCAATTATCTCCTTATTTTTTCCTCGAGCTTTGATTTAGAACGCCGACAAGCGTTTTAACAAAGTTGCATTAGTACACCACAAATAGACATATAGATAAGCTCGGCCCTCCAAGGGAAAGGGTTTGCATTTCAGGTATGGAGACACGGGATGGCATCTTCTCTTTGAACTCCTTGACTTGACTGACATCAACCAAAAATGATGGTCCTGTAAAAAGTCTCCACAACGTGTCATTTCGAGCGAAGCGAGAAATGTTGCCAGTGCAACATGCTGTAAATAAAAGATTTCTCCTTGAAGTCAAAATGACCCATTCACCGAAGAGGACTTTTTAGGAAGTTGCCAAGAATAAATGAAAAACTAACATTCGACCATTTAGATCACGTAAGTCAGGCTTATCACCGGTTTTCCTTCCAGCTGGAATTAGTTATTCAATTTTGTCAATTACATTCCCAGCCTTGAACAATCCAATAGATGCTCAGCGCCGCTTGCGTTTTTTGCGCTTCTTTCCCTTTCGCTTTGAACGTTTTCGGGATGACGCTACCTTCCAATCTTTTTGGTTTTCGTATTTATCGCTGCCCGATTGGCCCGGCGGCATGGGTGAAGTTGTTGATCCACTCAAGGATTCGTTAGGGACAGGGGGGAGATATGCAGGTTTTTCGACAACTTCAACTTCGGAGCTGTCTTGGTGAATAACCTGGGAGACAATGCGATCAGTCACCTCGGAAAGATACGTTTCCAGAGTATTGGAAATCTCTTGGAACTCGGGCCACAAGGTCTCGTTGACGAAATTTTTTGAGACTCTCGCCATCACACTGGTGTACCGCTGGCCCATATACCGGTAGGGTGTAATCCCATAACGGCGAAGCAAGGCGATGAACACCTTCCGTGACCACAGGTCGCCCATGGAGAACCTGTACTCCACTGGGGGGTCCTCTTGCTCCCAGAGTTTCAGTCGCTCTAAAATTCGTTGCTTGGCTCTTTCGGCAGCAACCTTCTCCCCCTGGGTAGCAGCTCCAGCGAAGAGAGCTTCGATCAGTCGAAGCTTATTTATGAGTCCGGTTTCGTCCACCTAGCGGCCCCTCATGATTCTCAACCCCCATTTATACGTGAGCGATAACCAAAATGAGCACTTCACATCGCCAGATACCGTTCAAGAACATCTTTCACGAACATCCCGGGGATTGGTCATTGTTGACTATTTCGATGATATCTTCTCGCACCTGTTCTTCCATATCTAGCTTTTCAGCACTTTTTATAGCATAACCGTAAGCCGAGAAAACATCGCCAGCCGTGATGTCGTACCCCCATCCTTGAGACAACCAATGCAATGAGGCCATGGCAACACCAAGGGCGAACTTTGGCTCTATATTCAGATAATCTCTGGCGGCTCGATTCAAGGTTTTCGGCTCGCAGGGGCATTGGTGGGCAAGCTTCAGGGCCAGCGAAAGCATACCAAGCGATTTGGCTGTGGCAAACCATTCCCCTTCTTCACCGGGCGTTGATTCGATTAAATCTCCTAGAATTTCTGACTTTTCTTTCATCGGATATTTCCTGGAGAAGTTTCGAAATGTGGCCAGTGAACAAATCTCATCAACACCGGTATTGAGCATTACTCATTCTTGGCAATGGCATCAGCCAGTTCTTTTAGGTGCACCTCAATATAGGTCATTATCTCATCAACCTCAGATTCACCAACCAATTCCAGAGCAAAATGGCTTGCAAGATAGCAAAAGGCGAATGAAATATAGGGGCCATCAAGAATATGGCCCCCTAAATCTTTTGTGGCCACATAGCTTGAGAGAGCTGTGTTCGAAGCCTTTTCCAATTTTGCTTTCGTTCTTCTAATCCCACGGAACTTCATGCATATCTCAGGTGCCAAAAGGAAAAGGTCCGCCTCTTGGATATCCTGCCCCACCAATGTGCCGAACGGTATTGCTTCCTCAGCGTCGCTATAGGCTGCTGCGATCTCCTCAATCCATTTGGATTTGGTTTGGGGAATTCTCTGTCCCACGTTTTCCGCTCCCTGAAGAATAGAATCTCTTGAGACCGCGTTTCCTTAATAATCTATCCCTTCACTCTGAATACACTATGCTTACATACAAAATCAACCCAAAATCAATGATTAGCAGCATTCGAGCGATTAGATCAGGCGAGTCAGACAAATCACAGGGTTTTGAGGCGGATGACCGAAATTGCAGATCTCTTACCAAGACATGAAATTATTAATGTATTCATAATGTTGTGATAGTGTTTACATAGTCCTGGGGTAATTTGGGGCCCGTTTATAATATTGACGGATAAAGATATTGGTGATATGGTGAGTTGGTGACTACTCTCTTAGGACTGGAGGAAAGGATGCCAAGATTAACCATAACTCTATCCGATGAAAGGCACCGTGCGCTTAAGGAGGCCGCAGCGAGACAGGGCAGGTCTATTAGACAATTGATTGAGGAAAGCCTCGATTTCTATGGCATCAAGACAATGGAAAATGCCTCGTCTCTAGTCTCCAAGGCACGAAAGCGATCGGGCTTAGACGAGATAAGTGCGCTTGAGCTTGCGGTTGAGGAGACAAGGGCGGAACGACAGAGATGAAACCCCCGGTAATTGTCGT
>QMLW01000188.1 GCA_003646935.1 Deltaproteobacteria bacterium | reverse complement strand
TAAAACCAACACTCCAATATTCCACCATTCCATTATTCCATGTGTGAGACAATATGGAATAGTCTCAAAAAAACCTTTTTAATTTCAATAAGTTGTAGAATTTACGAGACGTTTAATAGGCGGATATCGAATGCTTTCACTCGTAGGCCTTGAAGTGCTTCAGGCCACGATAACTTGTTCCTGGTTCTCACCGAACATAGATAAGAACAGGAGACGTCATGGAAACCAAAGAGATCACCATTGATGAACTGGATCCTGAGAAGTTCATAGCTGAACAAGTCGAGAAAATCTCCTCAGCAGTCGGCAACGGCTCCGCTATCAATGCGCTCTCCGGCGGTGTCGATTCCTCAGTTGTGACCATGATTGGTCATCGGGCATTGGGTGCCCAATTACGGACCTACTTCATTGACACCGGGCTCATGAGGGAAGGAGAGCCTGAATATATCGCTTCGGCATTCAAGGCTATGGGGGTGCATGTCGAGCTCGTTGATGCCAAAAAGACCTTCTTCGACGCCCTGAAAGGCCATACCGACCCGGAGGAAAAAAGGGAAGCGATTACCCGATCGTTCTACAAGGATGTCTTTGGTGGCCTGGTGAGAGAAACCGGCGCGAGGTATCTCCTCCAGGGGACAAACTATACCGACATTGAGGAAACCGTCGCCGGCATCAAGAGGCAGCACAATATCCTCGAGCAGCTCGGTATCGATCCGGTGCAGCAATATGGCTACAACGTATTAGAGCCGCTTCTCCAGCTACGTAAATCCGCCATCAGAGCTGTTGGAAGGGCACTCGAATTACCGGAAGATCTATACAGCCGGCCTCCCGTCCCCGGACCAGCTCTGGCAGCACGGGTAATCGGAGAAGTCACGCCTGAACGCGTGGCGATCGTTCGGGCAGCTACAACAATAGTGGAGAAGGAGTTATCCCAAACAGGGGCGTTTCAATATCTGGCGATCCTGCACGAGGATAGGGTAACGGGCATGAGAGATGGAAAGCGAGATTATGGGCTTCAGATCGAGATCCGTTGCTGGGAGAGCACCGATGCCAAGGTCGCCTCACCCACGAGGCTGCCCTATGAAACATTGGAGCAGCTGGCCGATCGGATAACCGCTGGGGTCCCTGGAGTGGTGAGCGTCACCTATAATGTCACGAAAAAGCCCCCTTCCACGATTGAGGCGGTGTAGAACACGCAACTCACCGGCCTGAAAGTACCACATATAAGCACTAAACAGATAACCGGTTACCATAGGTTCCCTAGCCATTGCTTGCTGCAACAAAGGGGGTTTCTATGAATAAGTGGATAAAGCTCGGTGAAAGGCTGAGAACCTACATTAATCCCTCCACCTTCCCGGTGACCGTGAAATTCCTCACCAAAGAGTCTTCCATTCCCCGCAGGTCAAAAAGTCCCTTGCGGGATATGAAGGTTCCTATGGCTCCATGTCAGGGCTCTGCTATGGCCAGGCGCTATGGATGGACCGTGGCCTTTGCCAAAGAGGACGTGGGATGCGGTATCGCGGCCCATACCTATGGATGGAACAGGGTAGGTGATTCACGCGGACCGATCCACTTCCTCACTCAGATGAACTATGCGGCCGATGAAAGGGCTGCTGCTGAGATGATTGCCGGACTGCCGCTGTTGGATAGAGGGCAGGACGTCGTGGTGTTATACGCACCCCTGGAAAGGTCAGAGATGGAACCTGATGTGGTCCTTATCTACGTGAACCCGGCCCAATTGATGAGGTTGATTCACGGCGCAACATATAAAAAGGGCGCATCGATTCAGGGCAATTTCTCCGGCAGAGCCGCTTCCTGTACAGAGGGAGTGATCGCCGCGTATCTGGACCAGGCGCCAAAGGTGATCGTGCCTGGCAACGGGGATCGGGTATGGGCGGGATGCCAGGATCACGAGATGATCATGGCCATTCCAGGCCCCGATCTAGCGGATGTGGTGGATGGTCTGGAAAAAACCCACCGAAAAGGCATCCGCTATCCAATACCAACCTATCTCAGGTATCGTCCTGAAGTAGCCTTTACCATTCCGTTATCCGATGTGTTTCTCCCGGAAGAGGTGGACAAGCTGAAGAAAAAGTAGTGAAGCTCCCCGGGCTCCCGCACGGAACAGCCTGTGGAAGGCGAGCGAGGGGCTCGCCACGTATGAGCATGGCCATAGATTGCCCGTCCAGAAACCTTACACGGGGCCCGGAAATACCCTGGCTGCTAGCTTACCCTTCGCGTTACATCATCCCAGTTTCTGTCTACTTCATCTTGAATGGCCTGTAATTCCCCTTTGGTGAGGTGTGCAAACCTACCCTGGGCCAGAAGGTAGGTATCCACGGGCAGGTTCTTTGGCTGATGATTTATCGTGTAGTCCTGGCCATTTCGTATCTCATAGAGGGGGAAGTAGTTCGTCTCCACAGCCAACCTCCCGATAGTGGGCGCAAACTTCTCCCGGTACCGCCACCCCATAGGACAAGGGGATAGGATATGGATGTATTTCATTCCCTGGATCCCTTTCGCCTCCATGACCTTTCTTCTCAGGTCATCGGGAAAACACGCGCAGGCCGATGCAGCGGGCTCAAAGGCAGCATGAAAAACCGGTATCCTGAACGATGAGTAGGGAAAGGGACCCAGGATAATCCCGAGCCATGAGGGAACCACTACGGCAATGGTCCTTAGCCCTGCCGCCTGAAGAACGATCTTTAGCCCGAGAACTTCACCGCACCCCGCAGAGGCCATGTGTCCCGGTAATAGGATATCGGCGTAAACGTCGTGCCTATCCATTTTCTCCCTCGATATCGAAGATCGGTTTCCCAGGAGCATGATCGTGTCGCTCCATGAATTCAAATACCCCTCTAATATGGACCGGGGAGACGTTGGTTCCCCCGAGGCCCAGCACGAAACCGAACACCGGCAATCCATCGATTGCCGTGTAGAGCGCTGATTTCAGCTCTTCACAGAAGATACCCTCCTGTCCAACCGACAGGTTCCGATCAATCACTGCAACCTTGTTCGCGTGCTTGAGCGCTTCGGTCACCTGGGCCTTGGGAAATGGACGAAACAGCCTGATGCGCGCTAATCCAGCGCGTTTTCCCTCCTCCCTCAGTGAGTCTATGGCAGCCCTCGCCGTGGACCCGATCGTCCCTGATGTTACCAGCACAGCCTCCGCATCTTCTAGCCGGTAGCAGTCCAACAGGCCGTACCCCCTGCCGAACTGTTCTTTGTATTGTGTATCAACATGTGCTGCTACCTCTACTGCATCTTCTATAGCAGTGTGACGCTTTATGCGGAATTGCACGTATTAATCCTGAGTGACCGTTTGGGAAAAGGCAGCGGGGTTATCGGGGTCCAGCCTGAAGGCGGGTTCAAAAGGAGGCAAAAACTCGTCCACTTGATCCTGTTCAGGGACCTCGACTGGCTCCATGAAGTGCGAGGTGTAAAAGGCCTCCAACACCACCATTGAGGGGAGAAACAGGGTCTCGGATATCCTAAATGCCTGGATGACCGTATCAAGTGCCTCCTGATTGTCCGCCACATAAAACTGAATCCAGCCCGTATCTCGCTGCGAGAGGCTATCGGTCTGCTCGCTCCAAAAACTCCAGGGTGCCGCCAGGGATCGATTGACGTTCACCATGACAATGGGGGCTCTCACGCCGGAGGCAAAGTGCAGCAGTTCGTGCATTAGTGCCAGGCCCTGTGAGGCCGTTGCCGTGAATGTCCTCACCCCGGTCAGCGGCTTCAAAGTCAAGGCTAATTATCTCCGTATACGATTCTACGAACATGATAAATATAGGCATATTGACATAATCCCTTGCTATGGATATTATCTGGGATACATGATTTTGAATAAGACACGTTATACGTGATCCCTTTGGATTCAGAACCGTTTTAGGAATTCAGCCTGCAGCGGTAGGAGCAAACGCTTATAATAGAAGGAGGGTCTATCATGCAGTTCACCGCAATGATCGTAAATCTCATCTACTCTATACTAGGCGGCGTGCTAACCTTGCTGTTCATGTATTTCGGCTACAAGTGGTTTGACAAATTCACCGATTTTAACACCTCAAATGAGCTGGCCAAGGACAACAAGGCGGTCGGCCTTGTGGTAATGGGCATCTTTATCGGGGTGGGTGTAGCCGTAGGCCTGGTTATTGGACTGGGTCTCAATTGAGAACGCTCGAATAGTTGCATCCAACGGGGACACGCAACCATAAAGAACCATCAATGGATCGAATATCCACATCCTTCAAGGTCTCTACCCTTCTCATAGGTACTGCTCTTCTTGTCTCTCTCAGTGCCAAAGTATATGCGCAGGATGATTTCCCCAAGGTTACCTCGAGAAAATGGACGACGAAGTATGACCAATATTTTCGTAAATATACCAAGAGATTCTTCGGTGCCGGATTTGACTGGAAGTGGTTCAAGGCCCAAGCTATAGCAGAATCAAACCTGCAGCATGATGCCAAGAGTTGGGTTAACGCAAAAGGGATAATGCAGATCATGCCGAGGACATTTCATGAAATCAAGAAGAAAAATCCCTCCTTTTTAGACATCAACGAACCACGCTGGAACATAGCTGCCGGCATATACTACGACGGACAGCTTTTCAGGAAATGGAAGGCCAAACGACCACTTGATGATAAAATGAATTTCACCTTCGCCAGCTATAATGCTGGTTTCAGAAACATTGTGAAGGCGCAGAAGGTATGCAAAAAGCACGGGCTCAACGAAAATTTATGGCATAACATAAAGAGAATCGCACCAAGGGTTCGGGGCTGGCGTCATGAGGAAACGGTGGGATACGTGGAAAAGATAAATGTGATGATGGAATAAGAAGCTAAGCGCATAGAGCTAAGAGCATGGCGTATACGGCAATTATTTTCAACCTTTGGACATAAGCAAAGGGCAACCTAAACTGGACATCAGGCAACTTCATTTTCTTGAAATTTGAGGTAGCGTACCAGAAGAAAGCCGCTCATAATAATCACGCCCACCAATGATATCCCCAAATCGAAGAATCCCCTGTCCCCAAGCATACCGATGCCTGTCGGAATGGCGCCCCCTCCCACAAGAAAGCCGACTGGCACCGTTAATGAAACCGAGATGTTTCGAACGCTGGCCGGCCCAATCCTGGAAAGAGCTGCAAATCCAGGGGGGAAG
>QMLW01000187.1 GCA_003646935.1 Deltaproteobacteria bacterium | reverse complement strand
TTCTCGGGCAGTTCTGCGAGCTCTTTGTACAGCCGGGCGGCGGCATGATGGTTCGCCTGTAAAGGCCCGAGGTTTTCAGGCCCGTGTTCAAGGGCAAAGGCCGATTCATACGCATGAGGAAGAGAATTGCTTTGATTTTTTTCTCTAGAAATCGATATGTTGGGTAAAAAGGACTTGCCCGAATAAAAAGGAAAAAATACGAAATTTTAGCTGGTGTAAACATATTTTTGTTTGACCTGGGATATTGAGGAGAGTATAATTAAAAATTAAAGGGTCCTGCCATTGTTTACCTTCATGTAAAGGTAGCTCCTTTGGAAAAACACCTCATAGGGTATCAATGTAGCCCCAGCTTTTTGTTACAGAAGCTACTCTCGCCTTTTTCAAAGCGTCTAGCGAGACAGAAGAAGGATTTCCCATAATTCCTTGATAAAGGAGCACTATTGAACGCCCTTTTTTTCCTGCCCTGGATTTCCAGACACCATTTGGATTTTCAAGTACGCACGCACCGTTATTTGGCAGAAATCGGTCTGCCCTCCTTTCGACCTATCGGCACAGGATACCCGGAACATGGTCGAAACGCATAGATTGTAATGTGACAAAGATCACTGGGAAAGATCTCGCATGGGCCGATTAGGCCTTTATCAGCGGGATGGTGGTGCAAAGAGATGCTGGCCTAAAGGTGGCATGGTTATGAGATGCAACCTTGCCAATGGCAGCTCAGAAAATTTTGATGAGATAAGGAGGTCAGAATGAACATCTATGTGGGTAATTTAGCGTACGGAGTAACCGAAGAAGAACTGAAAGAGGCCTTTGAGTCCTTTGGGGAGGTCGAAACCGCTAAGATCATCAAGGACAGATATAGCGGCGAATCAAAGGGATTCGGCTTCGTGGAGATGCCCGATAGAGCCGGCGCTGAGTCAGCAATAGAAGGTCTGGACGGGACAGCATTGAAGGGCCGAACGATTAAGGTCAATAAGGCGAGGCCCCGTTCGGAAGGTCGTCGGGGCGGCGGAAGGCCGGGTGGAGGTCGACGTTTCTATTAAGCGGTTCAGAAAGCCTCACAGTCGATCAGTGGCTTTTTTTCCTTGGACTCGGGCCTTTTCTTTTGCCATTGCTGTTTCCTGGCCGGACACTCGGTACCTTAACCGTTATAGATGATGGGCGGAAGGAGGATTCTTATGGAACAGACGGTTATCCTCATTCTCGGTGGCTATGGAGGAGTCGGAAGATCTCTTTCACGTCTCGTCCTGCGGGAAACGGATGCTGAGGTAGTAGTTGCTGGACGCCGAAAAGAGAAGGCCCAGGAATTCGCTCAGGCCCTGAGGAAAGAGTTTTCCGACAGCAGTGTTTCCGCCAGATATGCCGACGCCTCAGATCCAAAAAGCCTGGTTGAGGCCTATCGGGGCGTGGATATGGTGCTCGTCACCGCTACCACTCCTCAGTACCTTCATCAAATCGCTCTGACAGCCCTGGGGGCCGGATGCGATTATCTTGATATCTTGGTCCAGCAAAACACCATACCCCAACTTAGGGCCTTATCTTCTGAGATTGCGAAGGCCGGGCGCGTATTCATTACCCAGGCGGGATTTCATCCGGGATTACCCGCTGTGTTTATACGCTACGCTGCCCAGCATTTCGATGACTACCGGAAGGCACTTATCGGCATGGCGATGAATGCCCGGTTTGAGAAACCCGAATCCTCGCACGAAATTATCCATGAGGTTGGCGAGTCCAATGCGGAAATCTATCAAGAGGGTAGGTGGAGAAAGGCTAATTATAAGGATGCCATCAAGGTGGATTTTGGCTCCCGGTTCGGAATCCGCACCTGCTTCCCATTGCAGATGGAGGAGATACGAGAGCTTCCCCAAACACTGGGAATAGGAGAAACCGGCGTGTACGTGGCGGGTTTCAACTGGTTCGTGGATAATATTGTCTTCCCCCTTATCATAGTGTTTCAGAAAATCAAGAAGGGGATGGGCCTGAATGCTCTTGGGACGTTGATGTACTGGGGGGTCAACACCTTTTCATCGCCCGATCTTGGCGTGGTATTTCTTCTTGACGCAGAGGGCGTGAAAGGTGGAAAGAACCTCAGGGTCAAGATTATAGCTGAACATGATGATACCTTCTTATTTACCTCTGCGCCGGTAGTTGCCTGCCTACGACAGTATCTCGACGGCTCTCTCACCAAGCCGGGTTTATGGTTTATGGGTACTATGGTGGATGATTCCCGCTTGATGGAAGATATGAAACAGATGGGGATCAAGATCAAAACGGAAATTACCAACGGGAACGTTCGGTAGAAGACCGCAGCCGGCCGCAGTGCCCTTTTAGCGCAGCCCCATCATTTTTGCTATCTCCTCGTAGTTGTCCGCCTGGGGGTACTCCTTCGGCAAGTTGTATCCGCGGGGCAAGAGAGAACCAGTCTTCTCCACGTACCTGAGCCCTGCTATCAGATCCTCCAGCTTTCCCCTGGGAACGGTGAATACCATCTCCTCATCCCCGGCCATGGCGCTGTAGTGATCGCCTCGACAGGGAATAGCAACCTGGCACTGTTCGTTCAGAATTGCCGGAACCACACCGTACACACATGCGGCATGACTGGAGAGGTTGCAGGGAAGGCTGTAGCCATCCTTCCATTCCCTGGCCAAGAGGAGCAAACTCAATTGAGCCCCATCACAGTAAATCATCGCTACGTCTGGTTCAAATGAGGCGCTCTTCAACGGTGCTGATACCACCCCCGCGTAGGTACCCGCTTCCACCATCGGAAATTCTTGGGCAAAATGACGCCCCGCCTCCAGGCTGGACACATCCCTTGGGTAGCGGGTATGTCCCTCGAAGAAATAGTTCGGGGCCTCCTGAAGCCCATAGCCTATTACCGGCTCGTGGCACCACATATCCTCTCTCAGCATGGCCACGGTTATGCCTTCACGACGAGAGAGCTGGAAACCCTGGCAGAGCAATAATCGATGGCCTAAATCCCTTTGGGGTCTCTGCGCCTCATTGGGAATATCATTCCGATCTTTTAACAACTTCACCGCGAGCGGTAAGGTCTTTAGCCTTACCCGACGCTCGATCTCTTCTCCATAGTCATTCCAAAGGCTTTGCTGTGCCATGAGTGCATCTCCTTTCTGTTCGATTGCGCAAAGCCAGCCCTAATAATCTTTATCCACAAGGAAACATAAGATCAGGGATTATAGCATAAAGGAAAAGGCGGAACTAGCCTAATTCCGCCCTTCTACAACAGATACGCTTACATTCAAGGGAATTTGCTTCGCTAGTCAGCCTCGCTTCAGGGGCTTGCCATGTCAGAGCACTCTGCCCTAGCTAAAGAAAACTCTCTTGTCTAACCTACACAGATCGTGCTGTAGTATAACCCTTATAATTTTCCCAGAAGGCCTGCTATTCTGTTTAACAACACGTTTGGGTCGACCGGCTTGTCGATGTAGTCATCCGATACCAGTCCCAATCCCAGGCTCCGTGCGTACTTGGTGTCGGAGAAATGCCTGCTTATGGCTGTTAAGACCAGAACGGGGATATCCTTTAGATCAGGGTCGTTTTTCATCTCCTTGCAGGCCTCAAATCCATCCATGCCAGGCATCATGAGATCCAACACAATGGCATCAGGCTTCTCCTGCTTGGCCTTTTCGATTCCCTCCTTTCCGTCGTACGCGGAGACCACCTCATAGGAAGCGTTCTCCAGCATCATCCTTACCATGTCCACCACATCTGGCTCGTCATCGACGACGAGTATCTTACCCTTTGTCTCTCCAATTAGATCTCCGTTATCATCCGTCACAGGTACGGCTGCCTTAAGCATTATTCCCGAGGTTTCATGCTTCTTGCCGGTCGGCTTCGCCTTTGGAGTTTCCTTGAAGACAGTATACGCTTTTTCAGCAAGGCCATCCCCTTCGAGCCTCAACTGCTCCACTGGTACGATTTGGGTGGCGGCAGCTGAATTCCCCTTCAAAGCCCTGCTCACCAGCGTATCGTTTGACTGGTCATCGCCGAGATTATACGGGTTTCTTGTCCTTGCAATGACCAGCCCTTTTCTATCCGTTAAGGTGAGGATATCCAACCCGTAAGCCTTCCTCACCCTTTCGAGTTCTCTGCCCGGCATATCGAGTGCTCCTGTGGTAAGGCTCTTTTTCAGAAAGAACCTCTCAGAGGTAACCTTGATAATATCCTCCACATCCTTGAGCCTTTCGTTATAGACCATCCAGGCGGAAGCGAGGTCATGTCTCACCTGGTTTTGTGCCCTGTTGATGATATGCCTGTTTATTAAGCTTATGCCCACGATGGTGGATATTAGCCCACTCACCAAGACAACTATCAAAAAATAGAGCGCCAGTTTGCCCCTAAGCAGCATGTGCATCTCTCCGAGTTGGACTGTTCTTTGAATAGAGAGCCATGTTCCTACGTGCCCCTTCAGCCTCACCTCATTGCTGCCCTTCTGTGATGGGGCAGTATCCCAATGAAGAAACACCCGTAGGCCCCTATATAAACGGCTTACTTAAGTGTAATAACGTAAGGTGCTGCGTGCAATCAGGTAAAGTACTCAAATACCGTGAAACAGTACTCATTGATGGATGGGAGCCATTTTCTCTTATGTCTTTTCCCTATTGCGATTAGGGCAAAATACCTATGGAGTGACAGAGAGTTCAGAGGCTATGTATCTGCAGAGAGATACTATCTGCCCATTATTCTCATGGCGAATTGCGTGCTTGTTTTGTGCCGACTGGGGTTCGTGGATGTACGGTGAACCAAGGACGTTCACTGACATGGGGGATAGAGATCCGCGTGAAAGGCCTACCAGATGCCGGATTGTTTGCTCAAATCAAGCCAACGCCTCTGAGAGGGGGTAAGGGAGCCAACCTTATCCTCTATCCACGAGATATCGCCCGTTAATATGGCGAGTTTCTCCGGCCCTGACAACTCGGACTCATCGAGGGCATCCACGCCCTCATTGAGCAAGCTGAAGATGAATTCGTTATCAAATGCAGGCCGCTCAGCGATAGGTCTACCTCATAGCCCTCCTCGGCAAGTATACCGCTGACCCTATCCAACACCCGCTGATCGTCATCTATGACGAGTGCTCTGACTTTCGTCACGGCACTCCCTCCCTTGCCAATTGTTCATATACGTGTCAGGGCTAGACCAGGGTAAGGCCAGTCACCTTCTTGTCTCTAGGTTGCCGTAACCATTACCCCAATAACCC